>JAHDCE010000138.1 GCA_020630045.1 Saprospiraceae bacterium
ACTTAATGACTCAGGGTGAACTCTGCTGACAACCAATTTAGAGAAACCTCTTCCTAAGGAAGAGTATATTGTAATAAAAAGAATCATTATGAAGATGCTCCTGAAACTCGGACTATTCATTCTTTTGTTGACTTCATGTACGAAGAAACAAGAGTCACATGAAGCGATGATTAAAGCGGAAGTTTGTAATATTATCAATAAATTGGCGGATGAACATCCTAATTGGAAATTTAGAGATGAATTTCATTCTTATCTCAGCGAAACCAAAGAAGAAGTCAGACTTTTCATTGATGCAGAGCAATTAGAAGCGAACCATATTGATATTGATAAGTTGCTGATATTAAATGATACTATTTTTTCATTCGATGACCCTTGTTTGGCAAAAATAAAAACAATAGATGCTGATTCATTTGATAGTGATTACATCGATTGGAATATTTCTACCATATTGAAAAATAAGGATCGAGAAGTTGCTAAAATAGGTCGTCCATTTTATACGGCGGATGGAAAAAATTTGTTTATTCATTTGGTGCTTCATCAGCAGATTGGGGCAAGTCCTTCATTGTATTGGTATCAATATGAAAACGGTGGATTTATTTGGAAAAACAATCGATTCCTTACCGAGTGATATTTAAAACCCACATCATCATAAACTGAATAGACTTTTCAATATTTTTATATTGAAATAAATCAGCTTGTTGAGATGTATGAAGTCCAAGGTGGAAAATTGTAAGCCACTTAATTTCAGGTATATCTTTTCATTCTCCTAAAAAAGAAAAAGTGAAAAATAATATAGTATTTCTATTTGTTGTTTTTTTGATTTCAATGCTACAATATTCTTGTCTCGGCAAGGGGCAAGATAAAGTGATAAGTAAAGCAAAAAAAGAATCAAGTGTGAATTCAGTTGCTGATTCTAAAGTGATTTATTCAGCTTCGCTTGAGGATATTTATTTTGAAAAAGTTAATGTAAAAGCAGATTCTTTGAATAATTGGAGTGCCGGTGAAAAGCTCCCGTGGTTTTTAGAAAAAAGGGATCTTGATAGAGAATATGTACATTGTTATTTAGACCGAAATGTAATGTCTTTTAGAAAAGATATCTTTGATAAGGTTACAAATAAAAAAGTACTACTTGAAATATTGGGTTCGGATAAGTACGAAGATTATCCGCCTCAAGATATCAATAAATGTGAACCCGATAAAACCAATGAATATCTATATATGTCAATTGCTGAAATAGCAAAAATACGATTAAGTAAGCTTTGATGTTCCTTGTTTCGAGATTGGTGTCAGGATTGTAATCTCAATTATTAGAATTGTTTAAATCGTATCCGAATAAAAATAAATTGAATGAAATATTTTATTTGATAGTCAATGCTAAAATGGCTGATGGTGAAAAATACCTAGTTGTAGGGGGCATAGTCAACCCTTGAAGCCAAAACCTATTTAAACACCACCGTCACACTATCCCGCTCGAAAGGTAAATTCTCAAAATGACTCCATTCCGTCCAGGAACCATCGTAATTTTTGACATGCTCATATCCTAGGAGCTGGGTCAATACGAAAGTCGTATGAGCCGATCGGACACCACTATGGCAATACACGATAATAGAATCACTGGGAGATGCATTCATCCGTCCATAAATCGAGCGCAATTCTTCCAATGATTTTATTTTTTTGTCCCCATCATAATCAATGGCTTCCGCCCAATCGATACGAATGCTCGTCGGAATCCGCCCGCCCTTGGCCGCCCCTTTCTTTTGCCGTTTACCGGAATATTCTTCCAGCGTTCTGGTATCCACAATCAACGTGTTGTTTTTGATAGCACGAAGTACATCTTCCTTAGTGGCGAGATGTTTTTTCGAAGGCGTTTTTTCGAACTCGAAAAAAGATTCCTTAACCGATAAATCAGCCGTGGAAACAAGGCTGCCCGACGCTTCCCAACCGGACATTCCACCATGCAACATCCTGACATCATCAAACCCATAGTATTGCAATAACCACCAAAGGCGAGAAGCGTCACAGAGCCCGTTGTCATCATATATTACCAACATGTCTTCCTTGTCGATGCCCAGTTCTCCGAACAAGTTTTCCATCTGTTCTTTTTCAGCCATCATCCCCTTGTAACCAAAAGAATCATTTTCGATATCAGACCGCCAAATGTGTAAAGCCCCGGGGATGTGGCCGGCGTCATAATATTTCTTTTTCCTAAAATCTAATATTGAAATATCACCCACCCGGATCAAGGAGTCCAACTCATTCACCTCAATTAAATATTCATTAGAAACTGGTGTTGATTTTTCATTCGCGCAAGCGATGAAAAGCAATACGAAAAAGAGCGGACTAATCTTCCAATTCATACCATTCGATGTCTGATAAAATCATCCGGCGTCCCTTCTTCTTGGGCGGATAATTAGTGACTAAATAATTAACGATGACTTCCTGATTGCTCCCCAATTCCCAGAGGTTTTGGGTTTGTTGCATCCACAAGATAGTTTCGTTCCAACGATCGGCGGACATCCGATTTTGAGTCAGCAATTTTGCCGAATGACAATTCGTACAATTATTGACCACCGTCATCAATCCTTCCGCATCAATCAACCCCGTTCGTACATGAATGCCATTCTCAATCAAATCCCGGTCGATGGGTTCCGTTTCCGCTATAGCGGAAGATGGCTGTTCGGTAAAAAATCCGGGCCTGAGAATCAACGCGATCAATACCGCCGCCGACAATATAAATGCCAATGCCACCACGACATTGATCAGGGAGTAAATTCTATTCCTTGCCCTTTCTTCTTCGTTGGATTGAGTCGTCGGTTCCATCGCTATTTGATTTTTACGGCGATTCGATGACAAGCATTATTCAGATAACCCTTCGGGTTCCATCCCGGTAGTACCATGGGTTGGGCGGTTCCTTCCGCATCCGTGGCTTTCGCCCAAATTTCATAATAGCCCGATTTGGGAAACCGAATCTCAGCATCGAAATGTTGCCACGCCAAACGATTGGCCGGCTCCGAAAGTCGGCAGGATTTCCATGTCGCCCCGAAGTCAATGGAATATTCCATTTTCGTCACCTCCGACTCCCCCGCCCAAGCATGTCCGCGAATTTTCAATGATTTCCCCTTGGACAACATCGCCCCCGTTTTAGGATAAGTAATCAATGACTTCACCGGCATGGATTCGATGATGCACATATTTTCGTCCTTGACCTTTTTGCCCGGAGCAACCGGCTCACAAGGCACACGGTAAGCAGAACCTTTCATCTTCGTTCCGTCATGCACCTTGTTGCGGATACTGATGCGGTTGATCCATTTGCCCGAGACGGACGCCGGCCAACCACCGGCCACTAGTCGCAAAGGAAAGCCATGTGCCAAAGGAATGTCCTTTCCATTCATCTGAAAGGCCAACAAAGTTTCATCTTGAAATGCTTTTGACATCGGACAGCCCCTTGAAATCGGCTCCTTGTCCGGGTCATGACTCAAATGTTCGTCAATGGCATGGTATCCGATATACACGGCATCGTTCTTCACGCCGGCATCTTCCAGTACATCACGCAATCTCACACCCGTCCATTCCGCACAATGCACCGCTCCGATTGTCCATTGGTTCCCTTTGGCCGGAGGGTCGAATTCGCTCCGGCCATTACCGCCACATTCCAATGTTAGCTGATAGGTGTGGTGCTTGAATTTCGATTTCAATTCTTCTAGGGTGTAAGTCTTTTTCTTTCGCACGGATTCCCCGTCGATGGTCAACGTCCAAGTCAACGGTTTGATGTTCTCCGGAACGAGTCCGTTGTTGCGGATGAACATTTTGGATTCGGGCGTGATGTCATCATCCAACAAATGGGCTTGGGCTTCCATGTTCAATGGCCTGTCATTCAAGAGAACCATCTCCTTGTTCTTGTTGTAAAGTTCGAACGGATCCGGGGCTTGGAGTCCTAGGGGAAGATAATCCGCCGACATATGCTCGCCGAATACGATATCGGTTCCTAGCAACAAGGCGAAATAGCCCAAGGTCGATTTTTTTATGAATGTCCGTCTTTCCAAGGTCTATGTTAGTTGAATCCATTCAATTGTTGCCGCACGAAATCCTCCGGAAAGTCTTCCACTCCCTCGAATCCGAGTTCGATATCACGCCCGTCATGTGGTATGTGGTCGGTGCCGAAAACATAATCCCAAACGCTTAATGTCAAACCGAAATTCACGCCGTATTTGCCTTCCGGCAAATGTTTGGCGTGGTGCCAGATGTGCATTTTGGGATTGTTGAAAACATATTTTAGCGGCCCTAGCGGAACTGTAAAATTCGCATGGTTGAAATGTCCCCAAGCCAATTCGAATACATAAAGGAAAAATAAATCTTGCAATCCGAATCCGATTATGGTCAGCGGGATATATTTCAAGGATTTGTAAACCACATTTTCCATCCAATGATATCGGAGATGGGCGGCGAACCCCATTTGTTCCACCGAATGATGCACCTTGTGGAATTCCCATAACCAAGGTACACGATGCAACAACCGATGTACCCAATAACTCAAAAAGTCACTGATGACGAACATGGTGAGCATGTACCAACCGAATGGCAATTCATGCAATGTGAACATCAACAGGTTTTCAATGCCGAATGCCCAAAGCAGGAAGTCATTGAACAACTGCGACAGTACATTGGAAGCCGCCTGATAACCGATTAGGGAAAAAAGCATGATGTTGAAAACCATATAAAATGCGTCCAACCAAAAATCCTTCCTGAACCGATTTTGGTTCTGTCGCCAAGGTTTTATGTTTTCCAATGCGAAAAACACCAAGGAGACACCGATGAACCAATAGTAGTAATTGTCCCATGCGGGGCGTGCCATCTCTTGCAAAAACCAAGACCACATCCCGATAAATGAATCCCAGAATAATTTTAAATATTGCATATCGCTTTCCTTTAAACGAGTTCTTCACCAAATTTCGGGAATTCATCCGGTTTACTCCGTAACTTTTGTTACTTTTCTTATCGCCGATCTCGGAATAGATTCTAAACTAAGCACAAGGAGGGAGGCAGTTTTCACGAATCGATTATCGAAAGTCAAACAAGGACTAAAGCCTATTGTTCAAGACCCTATCCGTTCCCAAAACGCTTTTTGATAAGTGGCACCAACTGGAATGTATTTCCCTTCTATGACAATTCTATTTTTTTCGATAAAATCAATTTTCTCAATAGGTATGATGTATGATTTATGAACGCGGATAAAACGTTCCGCCGGAAGGCGGCCTAATAACTTTCGCATGCTTTCTAAAGTCAAGACCTTACCGGAAATGGTTTGGATATTTACATAATCACCTAGCCCTTCTAGATAAAGAATGTCTCCTAGGTCGATTTTTTTGACTTTATATTCCGTTTTGATAAAGATGAACTCCGAACCGGAGGTAGGATTTAGTTCGGTTGGTAACAATTCAGGCGCTGGTTTTTCTAGTCGTTCCTTCGCACGATTCACCGCAACGATAAAACGGTCTAGAGTAATCGGTTTTAATAAATAATCAATAATGTTGAATTCATATCCTTCTATGGCATATTCATCGTATGCCGTGGTAAGTATAAAGTGAGTTTTGTTCCCCGCGATTTTCATAAATTGAATACCGGTCAATTCAGGCATTTGGACATCTAAAAAAACAAGATCGACATCTTGTTCTCCACAAAATTGAACGGCCTCTATTGGATTAGTGAAGGATGAAAGTAAATTCAATCCCTCCGTTTTCGAAACATAATCCGACAACAATTGAATGGCCAATGATTCGTCGTCCACTACGATACAATTTAGCATATTGATATGAGTTTTAACTCCGCTTCAAAAATTCCGTTTTTAGCACTTGTGTTTATAGTATGCTTCTCGGGATAAATCAAGGAGAGGCGCTTTTTTAGATTCTCCAATCCGATTCCTCCCGTTTTGTCCTTTTCTTGCTTTTTAATTTTATTCCTTACGGAAAATATCAAATCCTTTTCTTCTTTTTTTAAAACAATATGAACCGGAGAATTTTCATCTTTTAATTCTCCATGCTTAAAAGCATTTTCAATAAAAGGAATAAATAAATAAGGAGAGATTTGTGTCCGTTCAAGCCCCTCTTCTATTTCCTGAGAAATTGCAAGCGGACGAGCATCTCGCATCTGCTCCAGTTCAATGAAATCGTTGATATAATTCATTTCTTTTTCCAACGGTATTTTTTTATCTCCTTCGTACAATGAATAGCGAATTAAATTCGAAAGCTTAGAAACATAAGGTAATGAAGCATCCGATTTTTGATAAATCAAAGAATATAAATTATTCAAACTATTAAATAAGAAATGAGGGTTAATTTGGGATTTTAAAAATGAAAGTTCTGTCTTTTTGTTTTCCACGATGAGTTCGCTACTCTTTCGTTCATTGTACAATGAATAGCGAAAGAAAAAATAAATACAACCTACCAAAGCAAAACCGGAAGTGAAGAAAGAATTGTCAAACCAATAGTGCAAAGGTTCTACCTTGAAATAATTACCTGAACCGAAAACATGAAGGTAAATCACTTCCTCTATCGTATATCTGATGAGTGACAAGCCGATGAACAGCAAGATGAAAGCCGGTAATATATAAATGTATTTCCGTTGAGGAACGGTCTTGTGGAGAATCAGATATGCTCCGATAGCAGCCAGCCATTGAACGAACATGGACGAGATGTCCAAGTGCGGGTACTTACTATACCCTTCAATCAATTTCGCAACGCTTGCCCCATTGACCAATTCAACGAATGGATATTGGTAAAAGTAGTATAACGCACACCAGCCTATCAGTGGTAATATCTTGATTTTCATATCCCAAATATAAGGTGAAACCCCACTCCTCGACGTCTCGATTCCTGAAACCGCTCCATTTTATCGGTGAACCGGACAAAATCATCGGTAAACCCCGAAAAGACAGAAAATCGCTCTTACAGATGAAATCCCTAGGTTAGCCGATTGCGTTTGCCCCGCCTTCAAAGTGCTCCTAATTTTACCCTTGTAATCGGGCGGAAGCCTAACAATGACAAACATTAAAAATTAAATATCATGAAAAATTTAGCAGCTATCATTATCATTCTAAACCTATTTGTCGGACAACTATTAGGGCAGACAAATGGAGATTCAACTCAAAAAGAAGTATTCATCATAGGTACTATGCATGAAGTGCCGGGTTTCTTTAAAAACAGTTACAAGCCACTGTATAAAAAAGCCCTCGCATATCGTCCGGATGCGATTTATGTCGAACGGATCCGCCCTCAGGATAATGTCAGTATGGAAAAAACCATTCCTTGGTTGATTGAAGCCTCCGATTCTATGAAGCAGGTAGTGGAAGTGGATGAAACCAGATTTGAAAAATTAGCTTCCACCAATCCTAAAGAAATGACCCAAGAGGATTTTGTCTTCATGTATAAAGCATATATCATCAAAAAGGATCACGCCAATTTCCGCTATTATCAATACTTGGCAAAGTACGGAGTCGAAGGCTCGAAAAAACCAAGTCGGGAAGAAAATGGTGATGTTTCCTACAAGTTAGCGTCAACGCTTGGAATACCTTATATCCATTCTATGGATGATCAAACACATCGCGATAAGTATTTCAAAGCATGGCAAGAGTGTGCCAAGGAGAGCGAAAAGAATGGTGAGAATAAAGGTCTTAGGAGATTGGTGATTCGAGAAACCTTACGTTCTATATTCCCTTCAATTTTCGGAAGATTGGGACATTATACAAATAAGAAAAAGACCTTGGAAGTTTACCACAAAGTCAACTCCTTCAGATATGTCGAAAACCAATGTGAACCATGTTCAGACGGATTGCATTATTGGGACGATCGCAATAACTCAATGGCCCGTAACATCGGAACTCAAGTCTTAGAAAATAATAAACGGAAAAACCTCGTCGTAGTCGGAGCCGGACACGTAGTAGGATTGAAAGAAGCCCTGAACCGCCAATTCCCGGAAATAAAAGTAACCACGATATACAAGCTGGACGACAAAGAACCTGAAGGACAAAACCAAGTAGCCGCCAAGTAAATCACACTCTTAACTATTCACTATTAAAATCAAATTCATGAAAAAGATATTATTAATCATCGCCATCGCATTCACCACTTTCTCAACAGTAGACGCCCAGTGGTGGAATTGCAAAAACAAGAAGATAAAAGGTAACGGGAAAGTCATTACTACCTCAAGGACAGTAGGGGAGTTCGAATCCATAAAAGTAGCAGGGTTCTGGGATGTCGAACTCGTTTCGGGATACGAAGGGAAAATCAGTATATCCGGAGAAGAGAATCTGTTAGAATACATCGAATCATCAGTTGAAAATGGCACCTTGACGATAAAGACGAAAAAAGGATTTAGCCTTTACAACAAGAAAAAAATATCAATCACGATTCCCTTCAAAAGTGTAGAAGGAGTAGCTTTAGTCGGTTCCGGAAGCATCATTTCAAAGGAAGTAATAACAGCGGAACAGTTCAATGTTTCTGTGACCGGAAGTGGGGACGTTTCACTAAATGTGAAGGCGATAGATATCAAAAGTGTTATTACGGGAAGCGGCGATTTGTCAATAAACGGAAATGCGGAGAACTTAAATGTGAAGGTGACCGGTTCGGGCACATTCGAAGGAAAAGGTTTGATTGTGGAAAATACAACAGCTAAAGTGTCCGGGAGTGGAGATGTGAGTATTACGACGAAAGAAACCATTCATGCCAGTGTAAGTGGAAGTGGCGACATCGAGTATTATGGTTCACCATCAGAAGTAAAGGCAAAAAGT
>JAHDCE010000139.1 GCA_020630045.1 Saprospiraceae bacterium
TAAAAAGCAATGGTGCTTATTCTGTCATAATACTGTAATCTCGACACCATTTCCCAAAAGGGAAATGGTGAAATATCCTACAAAAAACAAAAGGACTGCCCCCAAAAAGGTGGCAGCCCCTTCATCTTATCGTTTTCACATGATTAAGTACCTGGACAAAAGTAATCGAATAATGATTTTCATGTGTATTTTTGATTTAGTCGAGGGAAGCCCGGAAACTGGTAGCCGTAGCTACCAAGTTGAGGACTGTACGAAGGATAAAGCAAAAAGACCCGAAAAGCATATTCCCTGATTATTTATGGCCGGGTACTTAATTCATCAGTGATTGTAACTTCATCGCCACCCCCATATCACCGTCAATTTTCAATTTTCCACTCATCATAGCGGTCATCGGATTCATCTGACCTTTCAGTAAGGCCAAAAAATCTTCTTTCGCCAAGGAAATCGTACAATCCGCATCGTGTTTGACTTTGGACACTGAATTGGCGTCTCCTTTTCCATTGATGAAGATATGCTGTCCTTCCAAATCGAACTGTAAGGTATTACCTAACGCACGGGCACTGGAAGCATTCTTCTCTATGATATTATAAATTTTATCAAATGGGTCTTCTGCCGATCCATTACCATTAGTGGAACCGTTGGCTTGAGCTTCCGCTAATTGAGCTTGCTTGTAATTCTTTTCGTCAATCACCATTTTGGAAATGATTTCACGCATGATTTCAGAAGACCCTCCACCGATGGTCAAGATGCGGCTATCACGGAATAACCTGGCTATTTTATACTCCTCCATATAACCGTATCCTCCGAAAAACTGAAGGCATTGATACATGGTTTTATCGGATAACTCAGTGGCCAACAATTTAGCCATAGAACATTCTTTCACAGCATACTTCCCTTCGTTGTGGAGTTCGCATAGATGGTAAGTAAATGCTTTGGCACTTTCTATTTCAGTTGCCAATTGAGCGACACGGTGTCGCAATACTTGGAATTTATTGATGGTGCGTCCGAAAGCTTTTCGTTCACCCATGTATTTCAATGCATACTCTAGGGCATGCTCACATCCGGCAATGGCACTAACTGCACCTGCCAACCTTTCTAATTGTAACCCTCCCATGAGATAATAGAAACCTTGTCCTTCTTCTCCGATCAGGTTTTCCACCGGTACTTTTACATCGTCGAAATTGAGTTCGGCAGTATCGGAAGCGTGCCATCCTAGTTTTTTGAGTTTACGTGCGGAAACTCCTTCGGATTTCAGATCGATGACCAAAAGGCTGACACCGTTCACGCCTTTTTCAGGATCGGTTTTGACGACAGCAATCAAATAATCACCGAAGTAAGCATTGGTGATAAATGTTTTTGCTCCATTTACAACATAATGGTCACCGTTTCGAATCGCACGTGTTTGGATATTGGCGGCATCAGAACCGGCACCGGGTTCTGTTATCGCAATACAACTAACCGATTCACCGGCTATCGTCTTTGCCAAATATTTTTCCTTTAGGAATTCGGAGCCGTATTTATAAATATAAGGAGTGGACATATATTGCATCACCAAAGGTGCTACTGCAAATCCACCGGAAAAACATCTAGAAACTTCTTCCATAAACACAACGGAATAAAAGAAGTCTGCTTCCATCCCTCCATACTTTTCCGGATAATTCAATCCTAAATATCCCATTTCGCCCATCTTCTTCCATATAGAATGAGGGGTACGGCGGTTCTCTTCCCACTCGTCGATATAAGGCATGACTTCTTTGTCCAAAAATGTTCTCAACCCTTGTCGGAACATTTCGTGATCTTCATTAAAATACTTTGAATAGGTACTCATCTTATCTGACTAGTTTAAAATTTTTATTTTATGACAAACACGATCATCAATCCAAGCATGAAATTTTTATTTCAATTGCCATTCCGAGATGTGCATTAATATTTTCGTGGGTAATCTTTTGGTCAATTCATTTAAATATTGAAATGCTTTTTTAGGAATCACCAACTCTTTGCCGGCTTTCATTCCATTATAAGCGTCTAAAGCTACTTTTTCGGGAGTTACCGCCATCCACCCATCAAACAGCTTCATGCCTTGCATGTTCGCTTGTTCGGCAAATTTCGTTTTTACCGATGTCGGACAAGTTACAGTTACTCGCACTTTACTACCTTTGGATTTCAACTCATGCGCTACGGCTCGACTAAAACTCAATACAAAACTTTTGGTTGCGGCATAAGTTGCAAAAAACGGAGATGGCTGGAAGGCCGTAATACTCGCCACATTTAAAATGTGTCCTTGGTCCCGTTCTATCATATCCGCCATATACAGTCGAGTCAATTGATAAGAGCACAATATATTCAAACGAATCATATCGGACTCTTTTTCCATTTCCACATCATTAATGAATCCATAATTTCCGAAGCCGGCATTATTCACCAACACGTCAATTACCAATCCGTTTTCTTTTGTAAATGCATATACTTTTCGAGCGGCTCCGTCCAGTGTCAAATCTTGCTGAAAGATAAAAACCTCCGTTCCTTTCGTATTGAAATAAGAAAACGCTTCTTCCAGTTCATTTTCAAACTTGGAAACAATTACCAAACGGTAACCATCCGCAGCGAACAACTTGGACAATTCAAAGCCGATTCCACTGGATCCGCCGGTAATTAAAACTGTTTTCATATTACAATAAGCATTTCAACATTTCAAGGAAAAATCACTTCACTCCAATCAACTCCAAATCACTTTTTCGGGTTGGTCGTGCCAACTTTCGTATTGATTTTGGTAACGTCGGTTCAATTCGTTTCTTTTTATTTTCATAGTAGGTGTCAAGATATTATTATCAATATTCCACTCCTCTCCTATTATGATAATAGAATTGACTTTTTGGTAAGTGACTAAGGCATTATTCACTTCAACCAAATGTCCGTCCAGACTATTTTCTACTTCTTGTTTATTGGCTGCCTTTCCGATATCGGACAAGTTTATCAATGCGATTGGCTGGGGGATGCCCAATCCAACAACAGCTATATTTTCAATGAACGGATTTTTAGAAAATCTCCATTCGATAGGTGCGGGAATAATGTATTTCCCCTTGGCGGATTTAAAGGTGTCCTTGACCCTTCCGGTAATACATAAGTAACCATCTTTGTCCAAATGTCCTTGGTCACCGGTATGAATCCATCCATCTCGTACTACCTCCTTTGTTTTTTCTTCATCCTTGTAATACCCGGTCATCATCCAAGGGTTCCGCATAATAATTTCACCGGTGGCCTCGTCTGTTCTTATTTCAACATTAGGTAGTGGCCGACCTACTGTCCCCGCCTTGACCGCGTACTTGGGCATCAAGGTGCAGCCCGCACAGTTTTCGGTCATTCCATAAACTTCTTGAAGGGTCAAGTCCAACTTGCTGTACCAGTTTTTCAAATCGTCCGGCGTGGGTGCGGCCCCTGTCAAAACGACCACTGCACGATTGAGTCCCAGCCCTTTTTTAATTTTATTTTTAAGCATCCCCTTTACTACGGGAACCTTCAGTAATACGTCCAGTCTTTTTTGAGGCAACTTTTCTAAAATCGCCAATCGGAATTTCGACCAAAGTCTAGGAACCGACATGAATAAAGTCGGTTGTACTTGTTGTAAATTTTTAGCGAAAGCGTCAATCGATTCCGCAAAGGAAACCGTAGCTCCGGTCATGATACTTGCAATCTCTACGATGATTCTTTCGGCAATATGATTGAGAGGAAGGTAGGATAAAAAATAATGTTGTTTTACACTAAATATCCCTAAATTATCGTGTAACCTTTCATTTTCAATCAGTAAAGAAGGCGACTTGTAAGGCAACATCACGCCCTTGGGTGTACCGGTAGTTCCCGAGGTGAAAATCACCGTCCACAAATCATCGAAACCCATATCAGGCCGCCCTTGAACCGGTTCATATTGAGATAACAGATTTTCCCATTCGAGTCCTCTGCCCACTTTTGCATTGCCCGGATAGTGGGTGAATTTTATGACTGGCATATCGGTCGGAATACCGGCTTTGGCACCTTCCCAATCGTCGAGTTTACCGACAAAAAGTGCTTTAGCATCACTCAGCTCCAATACTTGTCCCAATTGCTCCGCATTTAAGTTCGGATAAAATGGAGTAGAAACGAATCCGCCCATCATCAAAGCCAAATCCGTGATGATCCAGTGGTAACAGTTTTTAGAAAAAATACCGATATGGTCCCCTTTTTGGAAGCCCATTCCTTGAAGAGCGGAACAGATACGTCGTGCTTGGTCACCGACTTCCCGCCAAGTGATTTCTTTCCAGTTATCACCAAAAGGTTGGCGGAGATATATTTCGTCCGCTTTCTCTTCTTCCCATTGATAGAAAAAATCCAGGGTTGTCCTTAAGTTATCATATAAATTCGGAGGAGCCATAATTCTTATTTTTTCCATTTCAACCAAGTGTCCATAATCACATCCCACAACACAGAAGTAAAACCAAAGTTCCTTTCGTTGTCTTCATAGTGATGACGCATATGATGGATTTTCAGTTTTTGAAAAATCGGATTTTTAAAATTGTAATGATGGGAAGCATAATGCAACCAATCATAAAACATATAACAAATCGCCATACCTCCCATGAAAGGATGGGCGTAAATACCGGCAATTAAATATACCAATCCATAAATCAATACGAAAGCGAAAAGGCTGATAAAAGGAGCCACCAACATCAACCGACTATCGTTTGGATATTCGTGGTGTCCGTGATGAACGGTATACAATATTTTATTCAATAAGGGACGATCCGACTCCCAATGAAATACGAATCGGTGCATACTATATTCGAATAAAGTCCAAAATGCTATGGCTACAGAAAATCCTAATAACATTCCCGGAAGGGAAATATCCGTAAAGTAATACGAATATATTAAAATAAAAAAGGCCAGCGGCGCATATACCCAAAATACCACATGGGGATTAAAGGTATAAAACCAAAGGAAAACCCTTTTGGCAAGGATATCTTCCGGCATGTTTTTATTCGATATGAATAGTTTTTCCTTATTCATATACGAGTTGTTCTTTTTTGATGTCTGACAATTTCAATCCCGCTTCTTTTAATAGCTTTCGCAAATAGGGTTGATAGTGGACTTCTATCGTATGTCTTTTGGCCTTATTAAAATGTTTTTCGATAAAATCAGAATCCGCTTCTGCTAGTTGTTTGATGTTGTCGGGTCTATTCCAGTAGCCTAAAACATCTGCGGCCAGCAATCTGGATTGTGCGTCGCTCAATGGCCAAATCGCTCCTTGTGGTTGACAAAGTCCGACAAATGCCAAGGTAGAATGTTCGGGGTGAAACATTCTAAGGTATAAAGGTACTCGGTCGCTATTTTCGTAGGAGATGAATTCCTTCTCGAAAAACGGGAAGGAGATTTTGTATCCGGTAGCGGCGATAATCGTGTCATATTCTTCAATCACTCCGTTTTCAAAAGTCACTTGTTTTCCTTCCACTTTTTTTATGGCGCGACGAACATGTACTTTACCGTGCTTTATTTTGTAGAGTAATTCGGAATTCATCGTCGGGTGCATGGAAAGCACGTTTTTCTTTGGGGACAAAAGCCCATAATCTTCATATTTCCCGACAGTGATTCTGAGAATGGCTTGTGAAACGTAGTGATGTAACCATTTGGGCATCCAGTATATCCGGTCATTGTAATGGTCGGAGGGTTTTCCCATGAAAAATTTGGGGATAATGTATTGGGCGCTACGAGCACTGATTGCTACAAAATCCGCCACTCGGCTACATTCCACTGCACAATCACAACCGGAATTCCCGATACCGATTACCAAGACTTTCTTTCCTTCAAATGGCTTATTGAATTTGTAGGAATGGGCATGAATCAGTTGTCCGGTGAATTTTCCCGGAAGGGAAGGCATCCTAGGAACAGAATGGTGCCCATTGGCGACGACCAAGTAATCGAATACCTCTTGCATTCCATTCTCCAAGGCGACCGACCATTTTTCTTTATCAAGCTTTTGTACCTGCTTGACTCGTGTATTGAAACGGATATGCGGCAATACGCCGAAATGTTCGGCATAGGATTGAAAATATCTCAACAACTGACCGTGAGAAGGATAGTCCGGATAATCATCAGGCATGGCAAAGTCCAAGTACTCAGACATCCGCTTGGAGCTGATGATATGTGTGGTTTCGCAAACGCTGGAATGGGAATCTTTTGCTGAAAAAATCCAATTACCGCCTACTTGGTCATTTTGTTCATAACATACCACATTTTCCAAACCTGCTTGTAGCAAATTTTTGACCGCCGTGATGCCAGAGCATCCGGCGCCGATGACACAGATTCTTGGTTGTGGTATTTTTTTCATGGTTACATCGATTCAGTAACTATGATTGAGGTGCGGATACTTTCCTTGCCTTTTGGAAATTCGCCAACCCTTTTTCGGTAAGATGTGGAAAGACCATCGTCCACATCGCACGCCTAGCTTCCTTATGGAATTCGCCGTCCACTCCGCGAACGATTTGTTGGTTCATCCAAAAGGTAAGCACCATCCATACATTTTGGGCCAATGCTTGGTAAAAACCTTCAATCGGTTCGCGTTCCATATTTCCTGACCCTACAGAATAATCCAACATCGCTTTGATGTAATCAATTTGATTTTGGATATGAATCCGATGCTTCTCGGCAATGGCAGGATATCCTCGGATGATTTCGATGATGTCCAAGTAAAAAAAACGGTATTTTTTATACAAATCCATCAACGGAACCAACTGCTTGTTGATATTGGCGATGGACGGTATTAGTTGGACACCTGACAACAAGGTATTGCGTTCGGCCACAATGTTATCATATATATGGGCGACGATTACATCCTTGTTTTTGTAATGGTAACTTAGGTTGCCGGGACTGATTTCTAATTCACGGGCGATATCCCTTAGGGATACATTTACAAAGCCTCGCTCATTGAACAATCGTACAGAGGTAGCTATTATTTTATCTTTCGTAGTCTTCATTATTACAAAATTAGGTCATCTGTACTAATTTTGCAACAAATGTTAAAGGTTTTATTTCGTCAAGGTTTGCTATTTTGCGAAATGATTCGAAACATTCCTTATTTCATACTCATCAGTTTCATCTTCGTCATTATTGGTTGTGAAGCTCCTCCTCCTAGTGCGACAACTCCATTCGAAAAACCACAACCTGCATTGATTGAAGGAAATTACAATGTCGGTTTCCTAATCATGGATGGTGTTTACAATACTGAGTTGACCGCACCTTTCGATATTTTTCAGCATACCATTTTCAGGCCGGGCATCAAAGCGATGAACGTGTTCACTGTTGCTGATACCGATGCTCCTATTCAGACTTTTGAGGGTCTGTATATCCTTCCGGATTTCAATTACCTCAAAGGGAATGTTCCTAAGATCGACATCCTCGTCGTTCCAAGTGCGGAGCAACATTTGGGTTCGGATTTGGAAAACAAGAAAATGATCGAGTTCGTCAAAAAGGTTTCCGCGGAAGCGGAATTCGTCACCTCCCATTGTGATGGGGCTTTTGTTTTGGCTAAGGCCGGAGTCCTTGACGGATATGCGTCCACTACTTTTCCTAGCGACATCCCCAAGTACAAGAAAATGTTTCCGAAATTAGATGTTCGGGACAGTGTTCTTTTTGTACATGACGACAAGTTCATTACCTCGGCGGGAGGTGCGAAGTCTTTCGAGGCCGCACTTTATCTATGTGAACATTTATATGGTCCGGAAATCGCACGTAAACTCGCTGGTGGATTGGTTATCGACTGGAAATTGGAAGAGGTTCCGCATGTGATTGTGGAATGATGATTAATATCAAAAGCGGCCCTGCACAAAAGTACAGAACCGCAACACACCTAAATGCCTCTATCAGGCTTACACCTATCATTTTCACATTGTACTCGGACACACATAATCCGACACTTGAATCCCGCTTTGTTTGATGGCTTTGAAACCACCTTTTACATCCACTACATTTTGAATACCGTGCGCTTTCAGAATTGAAACTGCGATGACGGAGCGATATCCTCCGGCACAGTGGACATAATATTCATTTCCTTCAGTAAACTTGTTCAATTCACTATCCAGTACGGACAATGGAATGTTTTCGGCTCCCGGAATATGTTCTGCGAAATGTTCGGTGACCTTCCGGACATCCGTTACTTGGATGGATGGTTTTTGGAGTAGTTTGGTTTTCAATTCCTCGGCATCGATATTAGACACGCTATCCGTTTCCTTTCCTGCCGCTTTCCAAGCATTCATTCCTCCACCGAGATATCCGATTACATTGTCGAATCCGACACGGGACAAACGCGTGATGGCCTCTTCGATTTTCGACTCATCCACTACTAAAAGTATGGGTTGTTGAACATCTTTAATCAAGGCTCCCACCCAAGGAGCAAAACCACCATTGAGGCCGATGAAAATAGACCTTGGCACATGCTCCACACTAAAATCCCGTTGATGTCGGACATCTAGGACGACCGCTCCCGTATCATTCGCCGCTTGTTCGAATTTGTCGGGTGTCATGGCGAACATTCCTTGTTCCAGCACTTGGTCTATGCTCGTGTATCCTTCCTTGTTCAATTTCACATTCAAAGGGAAATAAGCCGGAGGAGGAAGCAACCCATCCGTCACCTCTTTTATGAATTCTTGACGTGTCATATCCGCTCGTAGGGCATAATTCATTTTCTTTTGGTTGCCTAGGGTATCGACAGTCTCTTTCATCATGTTTTTACCGCAAGCAGAACCG
>JAHDCE010000140.1:0-946 GCA_020630045.1 Saprospiraceae bacterium
AGGCTATGCGCGGTTTTCACGCCTTGCCTACCACAAAAATCCTCTCGCCTGTTTCTATACATTACTTTTGACCGAGTACTTAAGTACGTTCCCAACCGGGTTATTTATAGGAAATACGATAAATCACATCCGCGAAATCATCGGACAAAAGAAGGGAGCCGTCTGGCAATGGTTCTATATCTACCGGCCTTCCCCAAATCTGTTGGGATGGATCGTCTAACCAACCTGTAGCGAAAGGTTCGTAAGAAATGGCCTTGCCATCTTTCAACCTCACCCGCATAACCCGATAACCCGACTTTTTTTTCCGATTCCAAGAGCCGTGCTCGGCGATTAGGATATCTCCTTGAAAAGAAGCCGGAAAGTTATCACCGTTATAAAATTCCATACCAAGCGGAGCGACATGCGGCCCTAGATTTCTTGCGGGAGCGGTAAACTCATCACAACTTCTCTTTTTCCCAAATTTGGGATCGGCCAGATTTCCTTGGTGGCAATACGGATAACCAAAATGCATTCCGTCTTTAGGTGCGTGGTTCAGTTCACAAGCCGGCTCGTCGTCTCCCATCCAGTCCCTACCGTTTTCTGTAAACCAAAGCTCTTTGGTGTCCGGGTGCCAAGCAAAACCGACTGTATTACGTATTCCATGCTGAACGACTTCTACACCCGAACCATCAGCATTCATTCTCGTTAATGAGGCGAATATTTCGTCTTCCGATTCGCAAATATTACAAGGAGCACCAACCGGAATATATAATTTACCATCAGGGCCAAAGGCAATGTACTTCCACCCATGACTCCTTTCGGTCGGATAAGAATCATTGACGACAACGGGTTCGCCGGGAGCATCCAAATTGGACTCGATATCTTCGTATTTCAAAATTCGATTTACTTCGGCTACGTATAAATCACCATCTTTAAATGCCACTCCATTGGGCATATTCAAGCCGGA
>JAHDCE010000140.1:956-8740 GCA_020630045.1 Saprospiraceae bacterium
AAAATTGTTATCCGTGTCTGTTATGGCATATACATTTCCTTCTCCCCGTGTTCCGACGAACAGCGTACCTTGCGGCGAACGAACCATCGATCGAGCATTGACGACACCCGAGGCAAATACGGAAATCTCAAAGCCTTCGGGCAGGACGATGTTTTCTAGTGGCAATCCGTGGTCATCAAGTAAATCTCCATTCAAAGCAGATTGACCTCCCTTGGGATAACAGGTCAAGCCCAATATCGTACAAGAAAATATCCAGATTATTGTTCTTATCATTTTACAATTCATTTCTCCAAAAATAACAAGGTAATTCAATTCATTGTTTTTTCGAAGTTCCTACATTTACCGTTATGAAAAAAATTACCGCAGACCTTATTTATCTGGTCGAAACAGATCCTATTACACAACATGTACTTGTATTGGAAGACGACGGAACCATATTGGACATTATTCCCGAAAGGGAATGTGACCCTAAAGACGTCCAGAAAATGGAAGGGACGCTCGTTCCGGGATTCATCAATGCACATTGTCACCTTGAACTTTCACACATGAAAGGTGTGGCCGATACCGGTACAGGCTTAATTCCATTCATTACCGCAGTCGTTCAAAAAAGGGATGCCGCACCAGAAAAGATACAAGCAGAAATCGAACGGGCTGAACAGGAAATGTTTGACAATGGAATCGTCGCCGTCGGTGATATTTCGAATACGACAGATACATTTCAAACGAAACGGAAAAATAAATTGAGGTATTACACTTTCGTGGAAATGTTCGATTTTCTACAAGATCCGGACGCCGATCGCTGGTTCAATCAATACAAGAAAGTATATGATCAATTAGAATTGCCGAAAGGGCATCAAAAAGCCTGTGTGCCCCATGCTCCCTACTCGGTTTCTCCCACACTATTTCAAAAATTGAATGCTACTTATCAAGGAGGAGAAACCATCAGCATCCACAATCAAGAAACACCTCCTGAAAATGAATTATTCCGACAAGGAACCGGCGGTTTTATTGATTTCTATGGTGGATTCGACATCGATATGTCCACATTCCGCCCCAGCGGAAAATCTTCCATACATTACGCATTGGAACACTTGAATCACGAAGGACGCACTTTAATGGTACATAATACTTTGACAAGCAGGGATGATGTCCGGGCGGCCTTGGAAAAAAACAAACAGACCTACTGGGCTTCTTGCCCCAATGCCAATCTTTATATTGAAAATAGTTTGCCTGATTATCGTGTTTTCTTGGATACACAAGCCAAAGTGGCTTTAGGCACAGATAGTCTTACTTCAAATTGGCAATTATCGATATTAGAAGAAATGAAAACCATTGCGAAGTTTCAATCTTATATCCCATTCGAAACACTACTCCGATGGGCTACGTTAAATGGAGCAGAAGCATTGGGTTTTGACAATGAATTGGGAAGTATTTCAATCGGAAAAAAACCCGGCATCTTATTATTATCCCATTTTAATGGGAAACTTACTGAGAGAACCTCCGTCAAAAGGGTAATTTGATTACCGGTCATTGCCCTTTGGCTCGCTTTCTTTCCAAGATTTCAACAATATGAAACAAACACTCACCGCCTTTTGCTTATTCTTGATGTTCAATCTGTCGGCCCAACAATTACATGGCCCATTACAAATCGTGGATATCATGAAAAAATCCACCATCAATTATGAGGTGGATACACTACTACATCCCATCCAAAACCCTACATATAAACTAGGAGGACAACGGATGAATAAATATGTCAAATTCGAAGATGCAGATGAAATTTTGCTCGAAGTCCCCAATCCGAATTACAACGGGAAGTTAGAAAAGCTGGTAAGTCGCGCAACGGCGGAAATAGAAAAAGGAAAGGAAAACAAAGCTAGAAAATGCCTTTTACAAGCACAAGATATACGCCCCTCTGACCCTAGGGTCACCAACGGACTGGCCAAGGTTTATTTCAACCAAAAAGATTATGAATCCGCTTTGTATTGGTATGAAAGAACTCTTGAATTCAACGCTATTGACACGGATGCATTGGTGGGTAGTGCGAATTGTAATTCCAGTTTAAACGAACAGGAAAAAGCTGTAAAAAATATTACTTTGGCTCACCTATACAATAGGAATGATACCGAAATCATCAAAGTATTGGAAGGAATTTATCAGAAATTCGGTATCAAATATTTGAAAAAGGACTTTGTCCCTCAATATATTGTTACTCCTAAAAAAGCCAACACCGTAAAAATCAGATATGGCCATTCTGTTTGGATGGCTTATGCCGCAGTAAAAGCGGTTTGGCAAAACGAACCCAAATTCGCGGAAATCCAAGCCAGGCTATCAGAGCAAGCCCCTGATATCATACAAGAAAAAGAGGCTTTATTGAATGCTTTGATTACGTATGAAAAATTAGATGACCCCAATAAAAACAAGAAATTCCCTTTCATGAACATCCTTTCCGGTTTGACCGGTCACCCCAACATGATCGATATATTCATCCACTATGAAATTAATAGCCGTAAAGACAACCAAGCTTTGATGTTGATGACGGAGGAGGAACTACAAAAATTCGTGGAATACTTAACCGTCCACCGAGCGAAACTGTAATATTTGTTGGGTTTATTTGTCTATCTTGGGGCGGGATAACCTAGGTGTTTATCCCTTGAACCATGTCCTATGAAGATTCATGCTCTTATATTTTGGCTACTGATTTTAATGTTTGTTAGCGCTTGCAAAACCCTTTCATTTTCTCCTGAAGAAATAGCTGTACAAGAAGGGGCGATTCAACTTGTTTACAATAATTACCAAACGGCCATCATAGAAAAAAAATCGGCGGAAGCCGTAACTTACCTTGACGGCAATACCATAAAATGGTATGAAGATATATTGAAAATGGTCAAGCAATATGACAAGTCCAAACTCCAACAAAAAGATATCCTGACCCAGCTTAACGTTCTCCTGATCCGCGACTCCGCTCCTAGGGAGGACATTCAAAAATTCGATGGTAGAAGCTTGATAGAGTTTTGTATTTTTTATGGCTTAATAGGCAAGGAAAGCGTCGAGGGAATACAACCGTATGATATACAAATCAATGACCGTACAGCACTCGCCAAACTGGAAGGCAAGGATGGCGATACGGGTAGTAAAATTGGATTCTCCTACGAAAAGCCCACTTGGAAATTAGACCTGACCGTATTGTTTCCTTATTCAGAAATCGCGCTGCTCAATACCGCCAAAAGTTATAGTATGAACGAAGAGGATTTCGTATTAATGGTCGTACAATCCGTATCCCAAAAGCGAGTGACGGAGGATATATGGAATCCCATTTCCAAATAAGAATCAAACAGAGGGTAACACTTGTTACCCAATAATCTCAAAGAATATCCCACCTTTGTAGTGACAATGGAATTTTGATTCCAGTACGCAAATTTATACATCGAACTTGTTCAACCTTACATCATGACCAAGTACCTTCCATTTTTAGATTGGATCAAAGGATATAAAAAATCGGATTTCGGCGGAGACCTAACCGCAGGACTTACAGTAGGTGTCATGCTGATACCGCAAGGAATGGCATATGCCATGTTGGCCGGATTGCCTCCGATTTATGGATTGTATGCATCCACCATTCCACTATTCATATATGCATTACTGGGGACTTCCAGACAATTGGCGGTGGGCCCGACAGCATTGGTCGCCTTGCTAGTAGCGGCAGGGGTCGGCCCCTTGGCGGAAGCGGGTTCGGTAGAGTATATTGCCCTAGCGATATTGCTAGCATTAATGGTAGGTGTCATTCAGTTATTAATGGGGATTTTCAGGGTGGGATTCATCGTCAACTTCCTGTCTCATCCGGTGATTTCAGGTTTTACATCGGCGGCGGCATTCATTATTGCGGCCAGCCAATTGAAGCACTTATTGGGCATCAGTATCCCTAGGGGAAAATTCCATGAAACCCTCATCCATGTCGCTCATCATTTTTCGGATATCAACTGGCCGACCTTCGTATTGGGAGCGGTCGCCATCACGATTCTATTTTTTATCAAAAAAATAAAAAGAAGGATTCCCGGCCCATTGATTATCGTCTTTTTGGGCATTTTGGCCGTTCAATTGTTCCAATTGACAACTTCCGGCGTCAAAGTCATCGGTGAAGTTCCGGGCGGATTACCCACTTTTGGAATACCTGAAATCAGCTGGGGGAATATCCAAGCACTGGTTCCGGCGGCACTGACCATTTCAATTATCGGATTTATCGAATCCATCGCTATTGCCAAGGTGATGCAAAAGAAACACAAGTATTATGAACTGGACAACAATCAAGAGCTTCGCGCCCTAGGACTTTCCAATATAGTCGGGGTACTGTTCCAGTCATTTCCGGTAACGGGCGGACTTTCCAGGACGGCGGTCAATGACCAATCCGGTTCACGTTCGGGATTGGCTTCCATTATCAGTGGTTCGGTTATTATTCTTACCCTATTGTTTTTTACCGCCTATTTCCACAATTTACCCAAGGCGGTGCTGTCGGCTATCATCATGGTGGCCATATTCGGCTTGGTAGATATCAAGGAAGCCAAGCATCTTTGGAAAACAGATAAAAGGGACTTTACATTATTTATGATTACAGCCATCAGTACCATTGCGTTGGGTATTGAAGAAGGTATACTGATCGGTGCGGTATTGTCTTTGGGCTGGGTGGTTTACAAGACGGCTTATCCCAATATTACCGAATTGAAACCGGAAGAATCGGAACACGGATTAATATTCAAAGAATCCGGAGAAAACACTTCGGGAACTATTGAAAAAGTCCTGGTTTACCGAGTCGATGCCAGACTATATTTCGCCAACTGCACCTATTTCAAAGAAACCATTTTAAACCATATAAAAGGAAACGATACGGTGGAACATGTCATCTTAGATGCCTCCGGGGTCAATGATATCGATTCCTCGGCAGCACAGGTTATCGAAGACCTGCAAAGGGAGTTCAAAACAGGAGGTGTCCGCTTGCATATAGCAGGGTTGAAAGATGAGATAAAAGCCGCTTTTTCCCGACACCATCTGCTTGAAAAAATAGGTCATGAATTTATTCATCATGACATTTCTTCCGCTTGGAAATCATTAGCGAAAAAGAAAACAAGTTCAACGAAATCGGATAGTTTAATTACATCGTAATTCCTGCTATTGATTAGCCGCACGCACTAGAATTAACTTAAACTATGCAGTTCATAAAAACATCTATTGGGTTCCTTCATATCCTCATCACCGTGTTGAGCATATCCGCCCAATCAGTACATTCGGATTGTAATTCCTCCTTTTTTGAATATCCCGTTCCCGAAAGGGAAAAGGGATGTATCGAGCAATTCCGCCACAAGGCGGACAGTTTGGATCATGTCAATGTTTTCATGCTAGCGAAAATGACCGAATTGATGTATCCCGAACGGCTGGATTATCAATTCAGATATTTAAATAATGGTAGCCGCCCGATCCCTGATATATCTACCGATTGGATTCGAGAAAACCAGGTCGTAAATGTCAATAATTTCGAATGTGCCTTCGAAAAACGATTCCGCCATTATTTCGGAGCATCGGAGGTCTCATTCAAATACATCCATGACCAACACTTGGACACGCTCAATCTCCTAGGACTCAAGCACAGTTATGGCAACGACCCAGAACTGATGCTCATTTCCACACCTACTACCATTTTCATCCTCTTTCGAGGAACGGATGACATCGGTGATGATAGTTTGGCGGAATGGACGGGTACCGATTTCAAAATCGGGAAAACCTATGCCGGTGGCGCGTTGATGGGCACCAAAGTACACAATGGATTCTGGTACAGTTTCGACTTGATAAGAGATGAATTATTGGCTTCGCTAATCGCTTTCGATGCCAAGGAAAAGGAAATTTGGATCGCCGGTCATAGTCTGGGCGGTGCCATGTCCATATTGTCCGGCGTTTACTTGGCGGCATCGGGTTATCCGGTCACCCAAGTTTACACCTACGCCAGTCCTAGGACGGTGGGTAATCCGGCTTTCGCCGAAATGGCGGAAAATCTCCTTCCGGAGAAAATCCAACGCATAGAATATTATCTGGATCCCATCCCCATGCTTTGGGCGCCCGGATATGAGGTCAATGGAAATCGTCAATGGTATTTCAAAGACAAGGACGACAATCATACCTTTTATGGAAATATCCGTGAAAGGTATGTCTCTCCGAACCCCCTTGAATTCAACAGGCGACCATTCAAAGACAAGCGATCCAAGGAGGAGGTTTGTTTGCACAATGAACAGTTCAACGGCCTCATTAACGAGGTGCCTTTCGAGCTCCATTATCACAACCCGCAATGGTATGTCAAGGCCGCATACGAGCAACTGACCGAATCCGAAAAAAACGGGTTGCCCTCAGTGGATGATAGTTATCCTTACTTGTATTATGGCAAGGAAGAATAAGGAATTGGGTATCTTTGCACCATGAGAAGCTTCAAGGAGGAATTCGAGCGGTATGATTGGGATGAAGTATCAAAAAGTATCCAATCCAAAACCAAGGAAGATGTAGAAATCGCCTTGTCCAAAGACAAGCGGAATCTTAATGATTTCATGGCTTTGATTTCCCCTTCCGGGAAATATTACTTAGAAGACATGGCGAGGATGAGCCACGACATCACCCGAAAAAGATTCGGCAATACGATGCAGATGTATTGCCCGATGTACCTTTCTAACGAATGCCAAAACATTTGTACCTATTGTGGTTTCAGCCTTGATAATAAAATCAGAAGGAAAACACTGACCGGAGCGGAAATCCTAGAAGAAATCCTATCCATCAAAGCCATGGGCTATGACCATATATTATTGGTCACCGGCGAGGCGAACAAAACGGTGGGCATGGATTATTTCCGTATGGCGCTGCCGATTATCCGCCCCCATTTTTCGCATATTTCCATAGAAGTCCAACCCTTGAATCAACCCGAGTATGAAGAGTTGATTGAATTGGGTGTCAATACCGTTTTGGTATATCAGGAAACCTACCATCAAACGGAATATAAAAAGCACCATCCGAAAGGGAAAAAGTCCAACTTCCTATATCGTTTAGAAACCCCCGACCGCCTAGGACGGGCGGGTATGTATAAAATCGGTTTGGGCGCTTTATTCGGATTGGAGGATTGGAGGCCGGAAGCGTTTTTTACCGCCTTACATCTGCAATATTTGGAACGTACTTACTGGACTTCCAAGTATTCTATCAGTTTTCCCAGATTGCGTCCCTTCTCGGGCGGGCTTCCGCCCAAAGTGGAAATGACGGACCGGGATTTGGTGCAAGCCATTTGTGCTTATCGACTACTGGATGAAGAGGTGGAATTGTCCATTTCCACACGGGAATCCGAAAAATTCAGGAACCACATCATCCACCTGGGTATCACCTCCATGAGCGCGGCTTCCAAGACCAATCCGGGCGGTTACTCGGTGGAACCTTCTTCCTTGGAACAATTTGAAATTTCGGACGAGCGATCTACCAAAGAAATCGCGACGATGCTACTCCGCAGTGGCATGGAGCCGGTTTGGAAAGATTGGGATCGAAGTTTTCAGTGATGTTCTTGGATTATACTCGATTTGCTGTTTGCTTTCTTAAAAACACCTTAGGCCTTTAACACTTTGGGGCTGCATACTCATGTTTGAGTGCATAACAAATTGCACATTTCATATCAATTTCCAAATATACCTGTGAAGTAATACCGATAGCCACTCGTTCAACTGTTGGGTTGATGTTACATTTTTGCTTGCCCAAAAATGTAACCCAAAAAG
>JAHDCE010000141.1 GCA_020630045.1 Saprospiraceae bacterium
TCTGAAAGTGTCTGTAAAGGTTTTTCCTTCTATTTTATGGTCCCTAGCATCGCAATTCGCTTGTCGCGAAAAAGTTATCAGTACTTGTTCGTTTACGGCTAAGTTACCTATTGAGAAAATAGCGGGATTAGCCCCAGTGCTTGATATTTCGGTAACGGTCGCTGTCCCGGAAGTCGTGTAAATTAGCCCACCTGCTAGGTATTCGATACCCGTTCCTAGCTCTACTTCAACAGTACAATTGGTAAGAGCAACGGTACCATCATTTGTAAAGTTGATAATATCAGTGGAACTAGAATAGAATACATCTATTGGATTGGTGCTACCAAATGGATTATTGGGCCCCCAAGTGACGGATTGGCCTTTTGCCATAAAATGACATATGCAAATAATGACAAATATTAAAAAGCGTCTTGTCTCTCTTATCATTTATCCTAAATTTTATACTTGATTGAAAATCAAGTTGTTTTAGTCATGCATAAGAGAGCATTCCAAATAGACTGCCGGAAGATTTTTGTTTTGTGAATTAATGGGCGTATTTGTGACAGGGTAAACCTCTTGCCTATGGTCTTATTTTTTTAAACATGCGGAAAAGGAAAGATGGATGTTTCCATATTTGGAAATAAGGTTTCTGAATGGCACCACAATCCCGCCGTACTCGTTCGACACCCGGAATCATACTGCCTTGGAAATCGAATTTCGTCAATCCCTCTTCCTTTGCGAATTTGATGGCTTCCCAAATTAAAAATATACCGGCTCCGCTATTTCGAAGGTCCGGGTTTTCACCTGCCAAATGGAGATGTGCAGTTTCGTCACCCAAGGTTAAATATAATACGGAATGAATGCGGCTTTCTTTGTCTTTTGCTGCTAGGATTTTACTCCTACATTCCATATATAGGCGACTGTCGAATTGTTGGAGAAAATCAAAGTCGTAAATCATTTTTTCTCCTTGCCGTTCAAATGTCATTTTTGCGACAGCATAAAATTCCTCTAAGGAAATATTGTCAACGAGCTCGACAATTTGCTCGGCTTTTTTCACCTTATTCCGATAGGAAGACGAAAACCCCTGCCAGACCGCGTCGAGGTCGGTGATGTCGTCAATGACATAAGTGTATTTTGTGGTCTGCTTGAACCCTTCCCAATAGAAGGGCATCCAATTGGAAACGGAATAGTGGAAACATTGGTCGAATCCGTCGAATTCCGGTAAAGCTTCAATCAATTCTTTGAACAGTTTGATTTCTTGTTTTTGATTCCTAAAATCCGGGCGGATATAAGGGCCCATTGTTTGGGTGAAAAAGTGTTGGGCGATATATTCAAAAGGTCCTTTCTTTTTCAAATAAAAGGGAAGGGAAGCGACGATTTCTTCGTTTCGTTCTACGGTTACAACCTGCCAGTCATTGCAGTAAACGGCATCAAGATAAAAGTCCTTTGAATAAATGGGCATGTCCTTTTGGGCCCGAGAGAATAATCGATATTTTTCTTTTGTATCCATTTTTAAAAATGCAGTTTCATGCCTTCATGGGATGGCTTGAATCCGAGGTCTTCATAAAACTTTATGGCCTTGGGTCTTTTTTTGTCTGAGGTGAGTTGTATTAAATGTGCCTTTCTTTCTTTGGCACGTTCAATAGCCCATTCAAACATTTTTTTTCCTAGACCCAAACCCCTGACGTCCTTCCTGATTCTGACTGCTTCAATTTGTGCTCTAATTCCTCCTCGATAGGTGAGGTATTGGATAAAGGAAAGTTGCAAAGTACCGATTATTTCCGCTTCTTCATTCTCGACGACGATTAATTCTTGGTTTTTATCATCGTCAATGGCCTTGAATGCTAGGATGTATTCCTCAGGAAGCGGAATTTGGAAGTTCTCCCGGGTTTTTCCGAGCTCATCGTCCGCAATCATGGCTACTATTTTAGAGACGTCCGCTTCGTTGGCTTTTCTGAAATTAATCATGATAGAGCATCTTTGTTTGTAAAAGCTTTGTACTAGTTCAAAACAAAGGTAGGTTTACTTTTCCATCCATTTTATCAATTTATGGATTTCAACAATTGACCAACTATGTGGGTGCCTATCACCATTTACTCGAACCCCTCTAGTGCTGGTTTCTATTAATTCGAAGTTTTCCCACCCTTCGGTATTTAATCGGTTGGCGATTTTTTGAATGGTGAAAGCATTTGTGTTTTCGAATTCGGTGCCACGGTTTTCCATCCACCATTGTGCATCGGGTTCGGTGTAAAAACGTAAGTTTTGATTTTTTAAATGCGTAATATTTATTGTATTAGTAGCTAAAGTGAAGGGTGATACTTTTTGAATATTTTCTAGTAAAGAATCCTTCCCGAATGATTTTTGAAAATAATTTACGATCCACTTGGGTTCGGCCAATCGTTGTTCATCAAAATCCGGATTGCTGATGTCTTTGACTGAATTTTCATACAGTGCGTTCAAATCAATCGGCGAATCAATGATAAAAGTACCCTTGGGGGCGATAGGGGATTGTTTTTTATGGAGATAATTGGAAAGAGAAAGCGATACATTGCCACCCATAGACATGCCTCCGATATAAACTTCATTGTCGTTTAACTGATTTTCAGAAAGGGCTTGTTCTAGTACTTTGGCCAATGATTCCGTTTGTGTTTCATCAATCCACAAATGTTTATTGAAATTCATCATCAAAACGGAAATATCACTAAAAGCCGCTGCCGGAAGAATATTGAAATCCTCTCGGATGTGTTTGGCCGTAGCAGCGCCGCCGGGAAATAGTACGAGTGTTTTCTTTGAAGTTTTTGAATGGTATAAATCATAGTCCGGCGTTGATTTTTCTTCCATTTTTTCTAAAACTTGATCGGAGAGTTGTTGAACCATAGCTTCTAATATATCTTTCCTGAGTTTCCGTTCATTTCTATCCAATACAAAAACTGAAATAGAAGCATCTAAGGCAGGATAATACATCACTACAGTTCCCCAGAAACCACCATGTCCGTAGCCAGTGAGTCCGTTCGTATCGCCTTCTGAAAGTCCTAGGAAATATTTGATGTTTTTTCCGTCTTTCGTATTGATTTTAGAATATATCAAATCGAATATTTTTTCGTCCTGAATGATATTCTTATTGAATAATTGATAGGAGAATTTTGCTAACTCTTCGGTGGTCGTTGCTATTCCTCCGCCTCCGTATAAATCCCATGAAATATCATGTTCGTATGAGTCCCAGTTTTTTTCTTTCCAATATTGATGAACCAAAGGGTAGGGGGATTCATGTTTGTCCTCCAAAGTAGGGAACCAAGTATTCGAAAAATTTAATGCTTTATATTTTAATAATTCCCGGATGGATTCGTAAAATGGTTTTTTAGAAACTTGTTCTATGATTTCCGTACATAATAAATAATTCGCATCAGCATAGCTGAATAAATCTTCAGGTTTTCCTAATGGATTACCAACCTTTACCGCCAGTTCCAATTGTTTGTCCCTTGTCCATCTGTGCTTTTGATTTTCGTCAACCCAATCCAAATATTCCTTGGTCGCATAATCCTCAATACCGCTTGTATGAGAGAGAAGGTGTTTGATTTTTATGTTGCTAAAATCATATCCGTCTTGTTGAAATAAGGTTACCGTTTTAGGAGTCAAATATTTGTCAATAGGGTCTTCGATGTTTAATAGGTTATTCTCTTGTAACCTTAGAATCGTTGCGGAAATATATGTTTTGATACTACTCGCAATCAAAGCCGGTTGATTCGGCGATAAAACCGTTTTATTTTCCACGTCCGAATATCCACTGGAACCACTCCATGAAATACCGTTTTTAGGAGATTCTATATGAACCATTAACCCGACACTTTCCGGATGTGATTGGTAGATGGAGTCTAGGGTGGATTGGTAGATTTCTAAATTCGTTTGAGTTTGGATTTGATGGTTGTTAGGTTTACAACCGATGATAACAGCAAAGATCAATAGGATAATTGTAATTCTCATGTACCGTGAATATTTGGAAAGATTGGGTATATGCAATCCCGAGAATGAATGATTTTCCAAAGATAAGGTTTAGGGAATAATTTCGAGGTTAAGGCATTATTGGAAATGCATGAAAAGTGAAATGAGAAGGATATAGAGCTTTATTTCAATATTATTTTCTGTGTAAAATAGGCTCCCGGATTAATATCGACTTCAACGGGCTTGATAAAATAGGAACTTGATATTTCATACTTTCCAACGGGTAGCAATTTAGTAATGGTTCCTCCTTTGTCTAATAACCACCCTTCTGATGTTTTGGCGTATATTACTGCTCCCGTCTTTTTATTTCTTATTTTAATATTTAGGTTTTCTATAGAGGAATTAAATATCAATCCCTCTTTTTCTAAATATATGACTAAGGTTCCGTGTGTTTGATCCGATTCGGCTTTTAATTCCGCGAAATGTTTCAAAGCGGGTTGAAGATCTCTGATGATGCCGGGCGTATTGAAACATTTTTTCTGTTTGTCATAATATTCTTGTTGATAGGGAGTGAGTCGGCCACCATTGTTTTTTAAATAAGAAGTGACGTCGAGACGTTTTTCCTTATCCTCATTTTTTGCATAATGGAGGGCATGTAAAGAAGCGGAATAAGGAGTTAAAGGAATTCCACAAGAGAATCGTCTTGCAACTTCAGGAGGAGGGTTGTAACATACAGCGTTTGGGTTTTGACCTGACTCCAATATTTTTTTTATGATTCGAATAGGAGCCCCTCTTTCACAAGCCTGATGAAGCAATGTCCAGTCTCCATTACTGATATTTAGGTTCGCTCCCGATTCAATGAGGATATCAACCTTTGTGAAATTTCTTGTACTAAAGAAAATGAACATCAACTCCTTGTTTTGGATGAATTCAGGATACTTGTTCAAAAGCATCCTGAGCCTATTGTGGTCGCAAGTTGACAACAAGGACAGCAATTTTTGCTTGGTGATCGTCGTGATTTCACGTTGCACTTTTGACACGTTTTCGGTTGATAACAATTCACTGGTGCAAATGGTATCTCCCTGCCTGCCCAACAACATGTTATTCTTTATTTCATAACCTTCCAAGGGGAGGGCATTTAATAAGTCCCCACTTTGATTGATATAATGCGTTCCTTTTTTTCCATCGTGATATTTCGCTGACACCTTTCCGACATTCCCTTGGAAAGGATGCAGGTATATATTTTTGAAAAGTTCGGAATACTGAGAAAAATCAATAGTGGTATTCCCTTTGTCATCCTTGTAAGACGGGTATCCGTTGGAATCCACTATTTTGGAAATGGTGAAGTTGACGGGAGACAAGGACGAGGCGGATAGACACCTTGATGGTCTTTCATATAGTTTGACGTAGTAACCTTGATAGTAATGTTTGTTTAAGGATGGATTGAATTTTTTTATTTTTATATAAATGCCTATCAATTTTTTTCGCTCGATTTTTAAAGCGACAATATCTCCGTTTTTATCAATATTGGCACTTGAAAACGTACTGAAAGCCATCTGTTTTGTAATCAAAGTTTTTTCATAAGATTTAATCCTTTTGAAATCATTGTAATTGAATTCTTGTCCAAGTATTTTTCCTTCAATCGTAGCGGAGGTCACTTTTTTATTGCCATAAGAAGTAGCCTTGAATTTCACGTTTTTAAATTTGAGGAAAGTTTCATCCGGATGGCAAACCATTTCTTCACCATAGGTTAATTCGTTGACAAACCGGACTTCTCCCCTGTGTTTTTGACTGACTAGGGTAGTCCCGAATGTTTGTATCGTATGGGGGTAAATGACCAGGTCGGACAATGCAACTTCATGCGATTCGATTTGGATTTCCCCTTTTTTCGTATAAAGAGATTCGTTGTTTTTTGTGTTTGTTTCAAAACCTTGTGGGATAAGGGGGGCGGACTCTTCCCTTGTTATGGCAACTTTATTATTGTCATTTGAAAGGTTGGGAGTGGTCGCTCCGAAAGGCACCAATGGTTTAGTGTTATCCAGAGTGGACGGTTGGTTTGATAAAGACCAAACTTCCACTCTTTTTCCATTTGAGAGCAATAATCGGTTCGTTTTTTTTAAATGTGCTTGAACAATCGGTGTATTGAATTTTGTATCGATAGCCGTTAGGTTGTAAAGCCCGTAAGAGTTGATCATATAGTCATCGCTACAATGAGTCGGTGATTTGGAAAATGCCTGCTTTAGATAAAAGGTATTACCTCCATTAATATATTTTACTACGTACTCCTTGTTTTGGATTTTAAATACCTTTTTTTCAATACTGAAAATATCATCCGATGCTTTTTTTTCGAGTAGGAAACCGGCAATGACCTTTCCCGAATCTGCTTGGATAATATTTGGTTTCTTATCAGAGAAAATAATGAAATCAGGGCTGTTGTGTTCTCCTGCGTATCCAATTTCTGTTACTCCTGTATATTTTTTTACGAGTTGTCCTTTTTGTAACTCAAAAATATATAATTCTAATTTTGCTTTAGAATACCTATAAAGGAACTGTTCATTCGGAGAGGTGTAATGTACGTGGGTATCATATATTTTTTGATGATTATTAGTATATGTTATTCCTTCGTCAAAAGAGAATTCCAGTTCGAGCGTTTGACCAGATAATATATTCATGCCCCCGACGACAAATGCCAGAATTAGAAATATAAGTTCTACATGGTTTGATTTGATGATTGTTTTATTCATTTGTTCTTGACTTTTGACAGGATTGAATCAAGCCTTCTTACTGAATATACCCGAACCGCTTCAACATGTTTTCATCATCTCGCCAGTTGTCACGAACCTTTACACGCAATTCAAGAAAGACCTTCTTCTCTAAAAACTTTTCTATGCTCAAACGAGCTTCTGTTCCTAATTTCCTGATGGCTTCTCCTCCCTTACCAATCATAATGGATTTTTGGGTCTTTCGCATGACATAAATCATGGCCGAAATCCTAACAATCCTTTCTTCGTCCTTGAAATACTCCACATCTACCTGACAGGAATAAGGAATTTCTTGACGATACAAAAGCAATATCTTTTCACGGATAATTTCAGTAATGAAAAATCGCTCCGACCGATCGGTCAATTGGTCTTTGGGATAGTATGCCGGCCCTTCTTCCAGTTGATTCAAAATTAGCGAAAACAACTTCTCCGTATTGGTTTTTTCCTTGGCGGAAATAGGAATTGTTTCTAGGAAATCCACTTTGTCATTCCACCATCTCGACCACACCAATAAATCGTCTTGCTCAAATGCGTCCATCTTATTGATAACTAAGAACAGGGGCACTTTGACACCTCGTAGCTTTTCAATAATCGGGTCGTCCTCATCATATTCTTCCTTGGGTTCGGTCATGAACAACATCACGTCAGCATCTTCGAAGGTGCCCCATACGAATTTGTTCATGCTCTCATGCATTTTATAAATCGGATCCCTTACAATGCCCGGCGTATCAGAAAATATGACCTGATAATCATCGTCATTGACAATTCCTATTATTCTATGACGAGTGGTTTGTGGCTTGTGGGTGATGATTGACATACGTTCTCCGACCAAAGCGTTCATCAAGGTCGATTTTCCTACATTCGGGCGACCGATAATATTTACAAATCCTGATTTATGCAAAATGAATTCAAATTTAGTTGCCACAAAGATAAGGGTATAATCCGATTTGAGGAACCTAGGAGGATGGTTTGATATTCAGTTGTTTAACGCTACGGCTTAACACTTCTTAACGGGTGTTAAGTAGGGTTGTTAATGAGTAGTCGTAATGATAACACCGGGTTAAATGATGTTGTGATGGGGTTTAAACTGTATTAATGAGGTTTACAGTCATCAAATTCCCCCTTTACTTTGAGACTGTCAAAACGATTGAAAGACACACATTATTACTTTTATTTAAAAACCAAATGTCATGCAAAGATTTAAATTACCATTACTTTTTCTTATGTGTTTCTGTTCCTTTTCTATAATGGCGCAACACAGGGCAGAGAATATCACTTTCCAAGACGATTTGGAAATATCCGATGAAAAGGAAGAAAAAGAATCCCGATTCCACAAAGCCTTTTATGTAGAAGGACTGCGGAATGACGTTTTTCTCTCCTTAAACTATGATATGCGATTACAAAGAGGTCGCTCGGATGGGCCCGGTATCCGAGTCGGTATTGGCGGTGCCCGATTTACCGCCCTTGATTTCGATTCCTTTGTTGATGTAGGAGCAACTAGTGTTCCCCTCGAATTTAATTATTTGGTGGGGAAACGACGGCACGCCTTTGAAACCGGAGTAGGAGTAAATCCTTTTCTAGTAAACCTAAACGGTTTTACTGTTGAAGATGATGATTCATTGTATTTCATGAATGACGTGATGGGATTCGGAATGAATGTATTCGGAAAAATCGGATATCGTTTCAAGCCTATTCGTAAAGGTCTCGTTTTTCGTGCCAACTGGACGCCGATTCTCAGCGGAAACGGATTTGATAATGGATGGATCAGTATTGCCATAGGATATGGATTCAAATAAATAACTCCGATTCGGTCGGGGACGATTATACTCTCATAAGCCAAAAACCATGAGTCAAGAATGAGTGACGGGTAAGTAGATGTTGTCATGAAATTTTTCGCGATAACATCTAATGAATCACCCGAAAGTTAGCCCGTCCTCATTCCATTTCCTTCGGGAAACCAAATGAAGTTTAGAAAGTCGTTCCTAGGTGGATCTTACCTATGGAGCGACTTTTTCATCAGGCTTGTATTTATTGGAAAAAAATATAAACTTTGGAT
>JAHDCE010000715.1 GCA_020630045.1 Saprospiraceae bacterium
TTATCCGCCTTGAATGTACACGGGATTGCGATCATCGTAAATTCGAACGAATTTAAAAAGCTTCTCCCTCAACTCTTCCGAAGGCGTTTGTTCTAGGGTTCTGGACAATTGCTTGTCGTCAGATAACCATTTCCGAACGGTTTTCAATTCGAAAAAAGCCGTTTTTCCGGATTCGAAATCAAGAAGGATTCCTACTATTTCCCGTTTTTCATTTTTGATGACCGCTGAGCGGAATGGCCGGCCAGTTACGGGATTGTAAGCTTTGATGACCGACTCTTTTTCTTTTGTGACTTCTTTTTCGTAGTAACAGATTTTTCCGCGTAAGCGGAATCCGGAAAAGACCAACATGCCTTTTTCTTCATCTTCTCCAACTTTTACATAGGGCACTCCGGCCACTGAAATCCCCCAGATTTCATCTGCGTCGATGTTTCCGATTCCATCAGTTGGCAATACGAGTTTGGCTCGATACTGTTCTTCCATCACGATCCATTCTCCCTTGAGTTCTTCCAACTGATATTTGGGAGCGTCCAGCTTCATTTCTTCAAAACGGGTATATACTCCCTCCTTGAATCTGAAACTATTATCCACGAGGTGCTGGGCAACCATTTCGCCCGTAAGGGCACAAAAAAGCAATATAAAGAAGTAACGAAAAACCATAAACTAGGATGATTGTGTGAGTTGGCGGAAAACATCTTCCACTTGGAATACTTCGGACGAAAGCTCAAGGAGAGTCAAGTCGTTTTCTACCGAAAAACGATACAAAGGTTCCCTAAGATCGACATCACCGGAAGAGTGGATAATCCACTTACTGTCTTCCGCTTCGATGCCTTCCAAGCCTTCGATGTCGAACCGGGATGTCAGGTCGATATCTTCTTTGAATTCGACGGTAATCCGCCGACCGCCGCCAGAAACCTTTCTCCTAAGTAAATCGATGTGATCGTCCGCGACGATATGTCCTTTATTGATGATTACGGCACGGTCACAAACCGCTTCCACTTCCTGCATGATATGGGTGGATAGAATCACCGTTTTTTCTTTCCCCAATGAAAGTATCAATTCTCGGATCCCCGCCAATTGGTTGGGATCGAGTCCGGAAGTCGGTTCGTCCAATATCAATACTTCCGGGTCATGGATCAATGCTTGTGCCAACCCCACCCGTTGACGATATCCTTTGGACAAGGCTCCTATTTTTTTTCGTTGTTCCCGCTCTAGTCCGGTCATTTCTATCATGTCCCCGACTTTCGCATTTTTATTGGACAAGCCATACATGCCGGCCACGAATCGTAAGTATTCTTTGACATACATGTCCTTGTACAAGGGGTTGTGTTCGGGCAAATATCCGATTCGGCGGCGAACCTCCTCCGATTGTGTCCGTGTATCGAATCCACATACCTTTGCCGTTCCT
>JAHDCE010000142.1 GCA_020630045.1 Saprospiraceae bacterium
TGAGGATGAAAGATCAATTATAGCCATACAATCTAATTCGTAATAATGTCTATTAGATAGCTTTTCGGGAAAAATCACAATTTCATTGACCTTAGTCAATAAATCCCCTACCTTGCGACTTGTTTAAGCCTAGGGATTTTCCTATGGCTATGAGAAGCGGTTTTCAAAATCCAAACCGCTCCTGAACACAAAGCAAATTCATGACATTTAATGACCTCGGGCTATCAGCCCCCTTGTTACGATCTCTCAAAGAAGTGGGTTACTCCACTCCCACCCCAATCCAAGAGCAATCCATTCCTATTCTCTTACGAGGAAATGATTTGTTGGGCTGCGCCCAAACAGGAACCGGAAAGACGGCGGCTTTTTCGCTGCCCATCATCCAATTGCTACATGCGGATAAAAAACAATTCCGCGGTAAGCGGGATGTCCGGGCACTCATCGTAACACCCACCCGTGAACTCGCCATTCAAATCGGAGAAAACTTCTCCGCTTATGAAAAATATACCCGTATCCGGAACACCGTGATTTTCGGCGGCGTGAAACAAGGCCGACAAGTAGAGGCGTTGTCCAGAGGCGTGGATGTATTGGTCGCAACGCCCGGTCGTTTGCTCGACCTCATCGGTCAAGGCATCATTACCCTGAGACATATCGAGTACTTCGTTTTGGATGAAGCCGACCGGATGCTTGATATGGGATTCATCCATGATATCCGAAAGTTATTGAAACTATTGCCTCGCGATCGCCAATCGTTGTTCTTTTCGGCGACCATGCCTAAAGAAATCGTCGATTTATCCAATCGTATATTAGATCGTCCTGAAATGGTGACCATCAAACCTGAGCAAGCTACTGCAGAACGGGTTGATCAGTCCATTTATTTTATTCATAAAAGAGGGAAAATCAAATTGCTGACCCACCTTTTGAAAACAGAGGATATGCATTCCACCCTCGTTTTTTCAAGGACTAAGCATGGGGCGAATAAGATTGTCCGACTCCTAGGAAAAGCGGGCATCGAATCAGCGGCCATCCACGGCAATAAATCCCAAACTGCAAGACAAAAAGCATTGAAAGGATTCAAAGACGGTAGTATTTCCGTACTGGTCGCTACCGATATCGCGGCACGAGGAATCGATGTCGCCGACTTGTCCCATGTAGTGAATTATGATTTACCGAATATCCCCGAAACGTATGTCCACCGAATCGGACGTACCGGCCGGGCGGGTGCTAGCGGTATCGCCATTTCATTCTGCAATGAAGAAGAGAGAGCCTATCTAAAAACCATTCAGAAACTTATCAAGCAGGAAATACCGGTCATTGAGGACCACCCATTTACTGATATCGGGGATGCCGAACCCCAGCCCCAACAACAGCATTCCCGACAAGGGCCGCCGAGGAGGAACCGAGGACAAGGGAACCGCAATCAAAAGAATCAAGGGGAAATGGACAACAATTCCAACCCGTCAAAAAACAAGCGGAGAAGGTGGCGGCCTAGGAAGAAAAAATAGTATTTTTGATTGCATGTAATGTACCTGAATATAAAATACCACATTTCTTATTTCAATATGAAATATCAAATCCTATTTTTTTCCTCCTTAATATTTACCGCTCTTTTGCTAGGGAGTTGTGGCCGAAAAACCACAACTGAAATTAGTGTGACTCCACCAAAGATTGAAAAAGAAACGGAGAAACCGGAAATCGAAAAGCCGGAGACCGGCGCGATAAAAACAATCGACCGCGGGCCGTTCATGTTGGTCGGTATGACCAAGGAGGGGTGTTATGGAAAATGTCCGAATTATAGCCTGAGATTGTATTCTAATGGGATTGCATATTATGAAGGCCGTGCGAATGTGCAACGAATCGGAAGGTATCATGCCAATGTCGATTTGATGGTAATTGAAAAAATACTCACCTTCGCCAAGAAAAACAACCTGACCGCTTTGGGAAGTATGTATCCGACCAATGGAAAACCTGTTCCGGGAATTCCGGCGACCCTCCTCAATATCAGTATCAATCATGATGCTTCCAAGGAGATTAAAAATTACCATCATGCGCCGAAGGCGTTAATGCAATATCAAAAAATGGTAGAAGAGTTGGTCGAAACTGCCGACTGGCAGCATTCTTATGAATAGAAAATTCGCTTTATCAACATCAAGAGACTGCATCCATTTTTTCGTAAAAGGTAGATAAGAATCTATTCCATTCCCGCAGTTGTTTCAAAGACATATATGGCACCCCTTTTTTGCGATTTTGACGGGCGATGTCAAAGATGATTCGCCAATGCTTGAACAATACCCGGTAACGTTCGGACATGCTGATGCCTTGTCCGTAAACATGTGCCGGCTCCGCTCCTGTTCCATTGATTTCTACGATATATATCCCCATACCGTTCTTCATGTCCTCCAAAGAAGTACAGCGCAGGTCGTAACGTGCGAAGTAAACACCTTCCAAACTCTTTTCTATTTCGTCGAACACTTCAGTCAATCTTTGGTCAATAATATGGTTGTCATTGATGAATTCCGTTCCTAAACAGTGGTTGCCGATCACCCCCATCTTTATTTCTTCCCCCTTCCGGGGAATGGTGTCCAGTAGTTCGGGAAGTTCCTTTTCCATTTTGGGGAGCTGCAAAAAATACCGATCAATCCGGGTCAAAATCTCTCGAACGGTAGATACTCCATCTCCTTGGATGTTGAAAAAACCTTTCCGAGTCACGGACGTGATTTCTCCTTTGTCAGCATCCGGGTATCTGTAATGTAAAAGGGCATATTCCAAATCCGAATTGACATATTCTTGGATGAGATAATTGACAGGAATTTTGGCGTGATAAGCCTCCAATTCCTCCTTGTTATCCAGTTTTTTGACCATTAATCCACGCTCGCCGATATCTGGTTTGGCAATGATGGGAAATGAAAGCCCGGCGGCTTCGATTTCCTTTTCGACGAAAGTCGAATCTTTTCCGAAAGGAATAAAAATGGTTATGGGCTTGAAGCGGTCCGGCAGTTCTTTCAATATGAGGTATTTGGATTCTCCCCTCATTCCTCCATATTCGATGCCCGGATCGGCAGCGGCGAAAAAACCGAAAGACCTCGCTCTTATAGACAAGTACAACCAGTAAATCATTACTGGTAAATAAACTGCCCAGAAGGGCCAATACTCCCAATTGACCCATCGGATCCGAAAACGTCTGAACTTATCCGACATAGTTGTGTTTGCTGATGGTTTCTTTTTGAAAAGCGGACCAGTCTTCCCGCTGTCTGAACGTCAAGGACATCCCCTTGGAATCCCTTATGATTTGAGTGACGCTCACGGTGCAAACGATATTCGCCCGGTTCATGACATAATCGTAATGTTCGTTGCCTTTTCCACCGTTCAAATGCAGTTGTAATACATCTTCCGGCAGAGGGGTGGGATTTTGTTTTTGCCAATCCTTAAACCAAGCGAGTCGCTCATCGGTCATTTGTCGATCATAAAGGGTGGAGGAACTCCAGATGTGCTTTTGAGCGGTATCTAGCTGCCGGGTATGTGTCGTCGTTTCATCCCTTCGCAATTCGAACAAGCGCCCTTTGTCCCAAACAACCATCGTAAAGGGTTCGATATTATTGAAGTCGTAGGTTTCGAAAAATGACTCCGCGGTTTCGAATTCAAAGAAATCTAGTACCATCAATCCACGACTTCTTCGGTATGGCAGCTTTCGGACATGGCGTTCGAAAGCTCCGTTGAGTAAGCAAACCAAACGGTCATCCGAGGACGTGCAGATCCAAGTACCTCCTTGTCCAGCATCTTGGGGAAATAACAAGTTCGTTCTTTCCGCCTTCCGGCGAATGATTTTTCCGGAATTCCGAGAAGGGGCTTCATCTCGGTTGGAGGTGAGTACGAAAGAATCATTATCTAGCGGAACGAATGAGACAGTGCACATATAAACAACTTCATTTACAAAAAGGTAAGGCGGATACTCCACCTTACCTTTTCAATTTCTGATTCTATAATAACCCTAAGAATAGAATATCAATTTACTCGAAGCAAATATTTTTCAGCGATATCCGCTTCTTGTGAACCTTTGTATTTATCGGCCAATTTTTGGAATGTTGACTTAGCGTCGCCATCTGCTCCCTGGGCCATTTGAAATTGTCCCAATCGCAATAAAGCCAATGAATTGGAATATTCGTTGGTACCTGCAGCGGCCGCCTTTTTGTAGCTGGACATAGCGGAGCTATTGTCTCCGGACTCGGAATAAGCATCACCCAAAGCCATGTGTTTGTGGGCAGGTGTGATATTATCTGCCGGAGAGTAATCTTTCAGATATGAAATAGCGGCATCGTATTTTCCTAGATTCAGGTAGCAAATACCGGCGTAGTAGTTCGCCAAGTTACCTGCCTTGGTGCCTGAGTAATCTTCAACGATTTGCAAAAACCCGGGAGCGTCTCCACCCGGATTTTCCAACGCGAGTGCGAACGAATCCTGAGAGAAACGATTTTGAGCTTGATACATCAACTCGGAAGCCTCGATTTGGCGGGGACCTTGATAACCGTAAATGTACCAAAGGATACCTCCTACGATAACGAACAAGCCCACTACCGCTGCGATAATGAGGTTTTTATTACGTTCGAAAAAGTCACCTGCTTTTTCAGTTGTTTCGACGACGTTGAATAATACTTCGTCTTCCTGTTTCTCTTCCTTTTTTTTCTTCCTTCTTGCCATTGTAGAAGTGCTTTATGGTTTATTTTTTCAAAATACGTGCAAAGATACATTTTCCGGGGAAAAGATACTTGGTGCTTGTCATTTAATTCATAAGATGTTCATTCGAAAGATTCAATCGGGCAAAATATGGAGAATACCCTCTCAAATAATATGTGATTCTCAAACTTGTCTCCTAGCCGATTTTTTTGAAAAGTGGTCATATTGTCATAAAATATTCACACCAATTTTATAGTTATACTCGAAACGCAAAATACCCACTCCCATGACAGACAAGAAACCTAGAAGGAATAAATGGAGAAGAAGGCTGCTCATTTTTTTCATCCTAATCACCATAATTCTTGGATTTATCGCCTTTTATTGTTGCAGCGGATTCGGAGTCCATCCTACTACTTTGAAATTTCATTCCGAATTGAAGAAAGAATTGATTGCACAGGGACACCGTCCTTCAATATTCATCGTCAGCGGAAAACGATGGCATTGGCACAATTGGATATTGAGCGAATATGGAGGAGCTGCCAAAAACAGTCGCCATCTAAAAGGGCAAGCCGTGGATATATTCGTTCTGGATGTCAACAAGGATGGCAAGGCCAACGCTAAGGATGTGGATATCGTCTATCAAATCTTAGACAAAAAGGTAATTAAAAGCAAAGGTGGAATTGGCACCTATAAGCACAATTCCACCTTCTTCGACCGTCAAATGGTCCATTTCGATTGCAGGGGCAAACGAGCCCGCTGGCATCGGTAAATGATTACCTCACCCTTGCCTAAAAAATATATCCTAGTAAAATATGAAGCGGCTTGGGAGAGAATTCCCAAGCCGCTTCATATTGATATTCAAATCCTGAACATCAATCCAATAACCCGTAGCTATCGATTTTGAAATGATTTCTAAATATTAGACATTATTACGAATTAGATTGTATGGCTATAATTGATCTTTCATCCTCACTCTTCTTCATGTACTCATCATGGTAGCTACGGCTACCAGATTCCGTGCATTCATCAATTGAGAATAAAATCTCTAATTCTAGCTCTCATAAAAACAATTCGTAATAATGTCTATTAATCTGTCAGTAGAATCTTTTCATTCCATTTCCAGTCGGAACCGGTTACACTTAAACGATACATTCCCGGTGCTAAGTTTCTAGGAGAAACCGTTGTCAATTTTCCTTGTGTCGCACCATTGGCGACGAGTACCCCACGAATATCATACAGTTCCCAAACAACATCTCCAGGAGGAATTTCATCGAATGAAATATAAAATTCGGAAGCGGCGGGATTGGGATAAACCTTAGCGCCAAATGTCTCTTGAGCAATATCAGAGGAAGAAGATATCAGACGTATCGTGAAATTAAAATTAGATATGTCGAAAAAGATATTGTCCGCGCCTTTTACTTTGATCCGTGCTAAACCAGTCTCCGCATTTGGTACGACTATTTCAGCTGAGCCGTCATTGGGCGTATTTGTCAATAATTCGATCGGGTATGTAAGTCCTCCGTCAGTAGAAAGATAAATATTCACCATTGAAGAATTGACAGGCGCCAAATCGGTTCCGGCGACATCCCAAGTAACGGTTGCCGTTTCCCCGATATTCCATTGTACCCCCGGAAGATTGGGTTCGTTGACTAGGAAAGGACCGGCAGAAGTAACAGCGGAGAAAGAAACTTCATCCCAAGTCACTCCTCCCGCTTCTTCATTATTATCACGGACAGTCAGTCTGAACTTGTAATCGCGAGCGTAAGTGGTCAAGACTTCTTTGGGGTCGATTCCATTATTGATGATGGTTGAAATCTTAGGAAAAACACGAACCGGATCGGTAGTCGGATCGTAGGAGCGGAACCCGGGAGCATTGCTTGAAGGAAGCCCCAAGTTACTAGAAGGCCCTACGTCAAATTGTTCCCAGCAGTATGACATTTCATCTCCTTCCAAATCGAATCCTCCTCCTTCTAATTCGAAAGGGGTTGCGTGCGGAATCACCCAATTACCTGTGGGTACCGCTACGGTCGGAGAAGTATTTTCAGTAATGGTTTTCTGGGCACAAGTAGAACCACCTCCAGCATAGACGTGATTGTACATTTCTACCAAGGACCCCACATGAAAATAATCGTCACTATTGAACTGGACATTATTTCCGCCGCAAAGACCTGCATAGGCCATCACCGTACTTCCACTTCCGGGTTCGAACGCAGTACTCGGATTTTCGTTACCTCCACAATTATTGAAGGTATGGTTGGCTCCGAATTGATGTCCAAGTTCATGTGCGACATAATCAATATCGAACGGATCACCTATAGGTGCCCCGCTTCCCGTAACACCGTAACCTTTGAAACCATTATTACAAATGACACCCAACTGAGCCAATCCACCACTATCCGTCCCGAAAACATGTCCGACATCATAATTGGCACTGCCGATGACAGAATTACAAGTATTGTGGCTTTGAGAAATCATCAACCAAGTCAGTCCATTTGAAAAGGGATCTGTGTCTATAGATTCATAAACAATATCTTCATTGTTCGGCACCAATTCGAGATGAACGGCGACGTCCCGTTCATACACTTGATTCACTCGGTTGATGGTCGTGACGATGGCGGCCATCGCATCAGCCTTGGTACCACCATGAAATTGGGTGTACTCACCCGTAGCACAAACCGCTAAGCGGTAAGTCGTCAAATCTACAGGAAGGGTTCCCCCTCCTCCCCTAGGAGAAATGGGTGCGAGAGGAATATGCGGAGCAGCTTCCACCTCATCTAGTTCATGGTGATCGTGGTCGCTTCCCACTTGACAAGAATGCTTATCCATCTTATCCGTTTGGAAATGTTTTTTGTAGTAAACGATGTACCAGCCCGGTGTATCCTTTGCGAAAGGATCGATGAAATAGGTTCCTTCCTTGGTAAAAATCATACCGTGGAATCCCTTGTGGGTAAAATCCAATCTGCCCCATTCAGATGCGTGGTCAATATGACTCGCTTTGTAGGTACGGATACCCGGAAACTTAGCGGCCAATCGCTCATGCATGACAGGAGCGTATTTTACATTATACTCTAGCATTTCGCCGGAAGGCGATGGCAAATCCAAAGCAAAGGAAGAAGATTGGGTCAAACCATCCAATTCTGTCTTGAGGGCCATCTCGTCCAAGTAAAAGATGCTGTACTCATCGGCTTTTATAATCTGATGTTCGGATGAGATGTCTGATGGGTTTTTCAGGGTCCAATGACTTCTGGCATCAAGGGAAATGAATGTGCAAATTAAACAAATAGAAAGTAGGATTTTTCTGATCATGGTTAGTCTGATTTGATTCGGGTAATTTGAATACATTGTAAACTAAATAAGAAGATAGATAAAATATATTTATCAGAATTTAATTTAACCTCTAAATTGCAACTAGGAGACAAATTCAATACCTTATGAAGGTTCAAATAATAAGTTCGGCATTTGCTAAGTGCCTTTTGAATTTATTTTTTGACCGTTCATTTATTTAAAATGCCGCTCTAATTTGAGCCCTTCCGACATGAATGATGGGCACCTCCCCGGTTTTCCTTCCTTCGTAATTCAATGTCAGGAACAGATTTTTACCAATCTTCCGATCGAATGTAAGATTCCATAAATAGTTGGAGCCGTTTTGTAAACCTCCTAGCATAGCAAATCCTACCGGGGAACTCGGAACTCCGTCAAATTCGACTTTCACGAATGATATTTTGGATCGGATGGACATCCTGCCCGAGCTATTGAAAGTCATTTCGACATTAACGTCATTGGAGGCCAATTGTTCAGCAGGATCACCGATTACATTTTCACTGATTTCCCATTTATATTCGGAAGAAACCCTTAACTTCCTAGAAGGTTGGAATGTAAGTTTGGGTCGGATTTTATGCGATAAAACTTCATAGTCACGGGTATCGAACAACTCGGAATCCGCCAATTGTTCGCCATTTTTATATTCCAATTCGACCGTCCATTTGGAAGATGGATTCCACCTTCCGGAAACGAAC
>JAHDCE010000716.1 GCA_020630045.1 Saprospiraceae bacterium
TATTTCTATTGATAAGAATTACATTGTCGGAGCGACGGGTGTCCTTCAGAATGCCAATCAAATCGGATATGGTTACGAGGAACCCGGAACTACAGTAAAAAGACCCGACGGTGAAAAATTGACTTGGAAATTCCGAGCCGAAAACGTTCACGATTTTGCTTGGGGAGCCGACCCGGATTACATCCATGAATCGGTCAAAATCCGCGATAACTTGGTTGTTCACTACTTGTACCAAGATGATGAAGAGTACAATGATAACTGGAAAAAACTCCAGCCGATCATGACGGAATCATTGAAATATATCGAAGAACATTATGGAGAATATCCCTATCCTCAATATACCTTCATTCAAGGAGGTGATGGTGGAATGGAATACCCGATGCTTACTTTGATTACTGGTAAACGACCGCTTCCTAGCCTTGTCGGAGTATCCGTTCATGAATGGATGCACAGTTGGTATCAAATGATGATGGGAACCAATGAAGCGCTTTATGCTTGGATGGATGAAGGATTTACTTCTTGGGGTTCTGCTAATGTCATGAATCATTTAAAAGCAGTAGATGCCCTTCCGGGCGATGCTGTTGACAACCCACACGAAGGTTCGATCATAGGTTATATCAACTTGGCGAAAAGTGGGAAAGAGGAACCATTGACCACACATGCCGACCACTTTAATACCAATTTTGCATATGGTATGGCCGCTTATGTAAAAGGTGCTGTATTCATTGAACAACTGGGATATATCATCGGTACCGAAGCTCGTGACAAAGGAGTTTTGAGCTATTACGATGCTTGGAAATACAAGCACCCGAATATCAATGACTTCATGCGTATCATGGAAAAGGAATCCGGTTTGGAATTGGACTGGTACAAGGAGTATTGGGTAGAGACGACTAAAACCATTGATTATGGTGTGAAGGAAGTCGCTCAAGAAGGACGGAAAGAAACCAAAATCACATTGGAAAAAATCGGTCTTATGCCCATGCCCTTAGACGTTACAGTTATTGAAGAGGATGGAACGGAAAGAATTTTCAATATTCCATTGAGAATTATGCGCGGGAACAAAAAGAGCGAATATGGTGAAACCGGTTTCGAGGTTATGGAAGATTGGCCTTGGACTCACCCGACTTATGAATTGGTTATTCCTTGTAAATTCAGTAAGGTGAAAAAGGTGATCATTGATGCTTCCGTTCGTATGGCGGATTTAGATCGCACCAATAACACTTGGGAAAAATAAGATATTTTTATAGGACACTTCTATAAAATGCCTCGGAAAAGACTTTTCCGAGGCTTTTTCTATTAAAGAACACCTTAGGGAAAACAACTTGGCACAGCTTTCGTATTTTAGTAGGAGTGTCCAATCTTTTATCGGATATCCACATTAGCATGTATAAGTAT
>JAHDCE010000143.1:0-2293 GCA_020630045.1 Saprospiraceae bacterium
CGGTTTCACCAACACATATATTTTGATCCGGCCCTGCTAGAACAGGGGGGTTGGGATTAGGAATGATTTCAAGAGAATAAGTGAATGTATTGACACCCGTTAAAGGACAAGCCTCGTCTCGGACAGTAACCGTGAAAAAGTTAAGTCCTACATCAGCCTCGGTAGGAGTCCAGCAAAATTCTGCTGCAGCATTTGGAGTTCCCTGGTTAGTTATGATTAAATCACCATCCACTCCGTTATTCCAGTCAATGGTAATATTATCCCCATCGGCATCACAAGCTAATATGTCAAAACATACGGTTTCTGCAACACAGGCATCTAAAAGGTATGAGCCAGATGGTCCGCCAGGATCACAAGGACTATCAGCTCCGGATGCCGTCGGGGCTTCATTCGTACAATTGATTACAGTGAACTGCATATCACGTACGACTTCGCCAATGAGAATTCCATTTCTATATTCTTCTACTTTTACACAAATAACTCCAACGAATTGGAAGTTAGGAGCTGTAAAGGAAATCGCTCCTGTATTTGGATCAAGGGTAACCGGTGCGACAGTTCCGAAAGGAGCGGGACCATTAAATCCAGTGTCATAATTTGTTGTTACAGTTGCGGATTCTTGGCAATCTACTAAAGAAAACACTAATGAATCACCATCTACATCAGTAACACCATGGTTGTAATTTACATCTTGGTTGAAACAAACGAAAGGAGTAGGGAGGTTGACGAAGACCGGCGAACTATTACAAGGGGTGATATTTGTATTTAGGTTGGCTTCGACGTAAAAATCTTGACTTCCAGGGTTGACTAGAGTTGTAATAGCGTTATTCCTACAACATTCTGTCCATCCCATCACCACATCCGGGCAACCCATCGGAATTGAAATGGTACCCTCGTAAACCCAAAGTTCGACTCCGTAAGTTCCACTACCTGAACAGGCGTCAGGTTCGCCGGGGCAAAGAGGAGTAACTTCTTCAGGAAATCCTGACGCCAAGTTTACGGTCACGCTCGTGTTCAAGCCGCATGTAGCGGATGAAACCGCGACATTGTAGCTATTATAAGGTTCAATACCTCGACAATCTCTATAAAAAGATAATCTAACCAAGTACTGGTTGGGACCAACGCACTCGTAAGTGACATCGGCACCCATTGAGTGTGTGGCGTTTGCATCTATAGAGATACATAACATAAAGAGGATAAGAATCGGAATTGATCTTAAAAGTTTGCGTAGGTTAACTTTCATGGTGTGAATGTTGAATTCTAATTGATTTCAATTTGGCGTTAAATATACACTCTAGGAGATATATTTAAGCTATTTGTCTGTTCGTTTATTGATTGTAACTGCAAAATTAGTACAGTTGTCCTAATTTTCAAAATCCAATTATAGGCATAAAACGCTGCAAGAACAAGAAATAAAAAATAGTAGCGATTTTACTTTGATGATTGGTTGGTGTGCATATATCTTTGCGGATGGAAAATAAAAATACCGTTCCCGTCCCAAGGATTCAAGAAGGATTTACTTTCGATGATGTCCTATTAGTTCCGGCTTATTCAAGAGTCTTACCAAGAGAAGTTAGCATCCGGACACAACTTACCAGAAATCTGACGCTCAACGTTCCTATTGTTTCCGCAGCGATGGATACCGTTACCGAAAGCTTATTGGCAATTGCCATTGCAAGGCAAGGTGGTATAGGGATTGTCCATAAGAATATGACGATTCAGGAACAAGCGGAAGAAGTTCGGAAAGTGAAGCGTTCTGAAAGTGGTATGATCATCGATCCTGTCACTTTATCTGAGGATGCCGTGGTTGGAGAGGCACTGGCGATGATGAAAAAATTTCGGATAGGTGGAATTCCAATAGTAGATGAAGTCAATCATTTGACAGGAATATTGACCAATCGGGATTTAAGGTTTGAAACCAACATGAACCGTTCTGTGAAAGAGGTGATGACTTCTGGGAGTTTAGTGACCGCACCCGTGGGAACTACACTGAATCAGGCTAGAGCTATTTTGCAAAAGCATAAGATTGAAAAGTTGCCTGTTGTGGATGAGGCCGGAGTGCTGGTAGGCCTGATTACTTTTAAAGATATTATGAAAGTCCAAGACTATCCGGATGCTTGTAAGGATAAATTCGGTAGATTGGTCGTGGGTGCCGCAGTTGGTGTAACAGGAGATATGATTCCTCGATTAACGGCTTTGAATGACGTAGGGGTAGATGTTGTTTGTATAGATACGGCGCATGGGCATTCCCAGGGAGTTTTGGATGCGGTAAAAAGAGCGAAAGATACGTTTCCTG
>JAHDCE010000143.1:2320-8650 GCA_020630045.1 Saprospiraceae bacterium
ATCGGAGGGAATGTTGCAACAGGAGCCGGCGCGAAAGCTTTGGTGGATGCCGGAGTGGATGGTGTCAAAGTCGGAGTAGGCCCTGGGAGTATTTGTACGACTCGGGTAATTGCCGGGGTAGGGGTTCCCCAACTTTCAGCGATTATGGAGGCGGCGGAAGCGATTCAGGGCAGTGGTGTACCGATAATAGGGGATGGCGGCATCAGATATACAGGTGATATCGTAAAGGCTTTAGCGGCAGGTGCCGATACCATCATGGCCGGTTCTTTATTTGCGGGAGTAGAAGAAGCTCCCGGGAAGACCGTTATTTTCGATGGAAGAAAATTCAAAATTTACAGAGGTATGGGATCTTTGGGAGCCATGGCTCAGGGGTCGAAGGACAGGTATTTCCAAGACGCAGAAGACGACATTAAAAAATTGGTTCCTGAAGGTATTGAGGGAAGACTTCCTTACAAGGGAACTTTAGCCGAGGTGATGTTCCAATATATCGGTGGCCTTAGGGCCGGAATGGGATATTGTGGTGCAGCGACCATAAATGATTTAAAAACTGCGAGAATGGTTCGGATCACACATGCCGGAATCATTGAAAGCCATCCACATGATGTGACGATTACTAATGAATCTCCGAATTATAGTCGGAGGTAATTGAAATGTTTTTTATATAAAACCGGGTTTAGAAACATCATGTTTCTAAACCCGGTTTGTTTTTTTATGGTTTAAATAATTCTCTATTGTCTCATCTCCACCGATTTGATATATTTCATTAATTCGGATTTTCCTGATTTTGCGATAGGGATGACATGACCGTTTTCCATCACCAAGGTATTGTCCGTTTTTAAGACTGATGAAATGGAATTGGGATTTACGATGATTGATCGGTGTATTCGAAGGAAATTTGATTTTTCAAATAATTCCAAACAGGCATTTATCCCCATAATAAGTTCTAATGGCTCGGTGTCATTGTTGAAATAAAGCAAGGTGTTTTTTTGGTGGGATTCAATATGACTAATTTCTGATTCCGTCAGAATTGCAAACCCGTTGTGGACGGGTAATTTGTATTTGTGTTCTTTAGGAAAGTCTTTTCTTTTGTTCGGTCCGATCGTTCCAATTGCTGATTTGGCTCGATCACAAGCTTCAATCAGTTCATCTATGTCGATCGGTTTAGTTAGGTAGTGTAGAGCTTTGGCCTTGAGGGCATCCAATGCATATTTTTTATACGCTGTTGTAAATATGACCTCGAATGGAGGTTGTTGGTCGTAGTATTCCAGCAGATAAAATCCCGGTTTGACAGGTAACTCGACATCGAGGAAAACCAAATCCGGTATTCCGTTTTCATCCATAAAATCAAGCCCTTGTTTCACACAGCCGGCCATTCCCATGATCCGAATTCCATCGCAATATTCATGAACCAGATGTTCTAACATTTTTCTAGAACGGGGCTCATCATCAATAATTAAGGCATTAATCATAATGTATATGCTTTCATACTAAAAACAAAAGGACGGATTCACCATCAATGAATCCGTCCTAAATATACGAAAAAAGAATGAGAATTATCGGCGGTACTGAACAGCTACAGAACCTCTGCGGCTGGTCCACTCTTTTAATCCGTAGGCATTTCCTTTTCCGGAAAACTTAACCTTAACGACTAGTCCTTTTTTATTGACTAATTTTTGAAGTGATTGGTTAAGCTTAGCTTTTAGTTTAGCGTCATCTAAGTTTTGACCACTAGCTTTGGAATGTCCATCCAATGCTGCTAAAAGTTCACTGTTAATACGAACCTGACCTGCATCAGTGATGTCCTTGATGATTGCGTTGTCCCATTCAGAAAGTGCACGCTCACGAGTTACCCCAGTTTTTTTAGCAGTGGTTTTTCTCGTTGTAGTTTTCTTTTTAGGAGCAGCGGTTTTTGCTGTCGTCGCTTTTGCAGCCGGAGCAGCAGCTTCGGTTTTCTTCGGACGACCTCTTTTACCTGTAGTCGTTTTTTTAGCTGCCGCTGTTGATTTAGTGGCAGTTTTTTTCGGACGACCTCTTCTACCTGTAGTCGCTTTTTTAGCTGCCGCTGTTGATTTAGTGGCAGCTGGTTTTGCAGCGGCTTTTTCGGTAGCTTCCACAGCAGCCTTTTCTTCGGCTAGTTTTTCTTTTAATGCAGATTTTAATTCGGCAATTGCAGCCCTAAGTTGACCTTTTCTGTAGTCCAATGTTTTAACTTCAGATTGGTAGGTTGTAAGTACCTTTTGAATCTCTTCAGAATTTAATTTGATATTACTCATGTGCTGATTTAATTGAAAATGAAATGAATATCACCGCAAATATATATGAATATATGTTTAGAAACACTACCTTATTACAATAAAAAGCTTTTTTTTATTGTAAATAAACTTCCTTTGTATTGGAATAGTGGAGGGTTTTATTATGCTTTAATGTTATTTAAGTTGTTGTCATTCAGTATATTGTATTTTCGTTTTTCCTGAAAAAACATGTTTTGCAGGCCCCGTTAGCCATATGTCAGAATAACCTTTATTAGTCCTTTTTTTTGCTTTTATTTTTAAATTTCCTCCCTTTGTATTGACATTTACCTCTCCTTCACGCCCTGTTTTTTCTAAATATATGATTCCACATGCAGTAACTCCTGTCCCACATGAAAGTGTTTCGTCTTCAACTCCTCGTTCATAAGTGGCTACTTGTATTCCGTCATTTAACGTTGAAACAAAATTGACATTTATCCCTTCTTTTTTAAATGGCGCAGCGTATCGTATTTTTTTTCCTTCCTGAAAAACATCTACCTGGTTAATGTCGTCAACAAATGTAACATAATGAGGGGATCCGGTATTTAAAATATATGATCCATTGCCTTCTTCAAATGTGTCCAAGTCACTCATTTTTAACGACACTTCATTCTCTTGGTAAATGGCTTCATGTGGTCCGTCGATTGCAATAAAAAGGTATTCTTTTTTTACGATTCCAATTGAATGTGCGAAAGCTACAATACATCTTCCACCATTACCACACATCGAACTTTCATTTCCGTCTGCATTGAAATAAATCATCCGAAAATCAAAATCATTTTCATCTCTTAATAAAATTAATCCATCAGCACCAATTCCAAACTTGCGATCACATAACTGATTTATGAGTTTTACATCTTTGTCCGGAAATAATCTCATCCTGTCATCAATGATGATGAAATCATTTCCGGTTCCTTGATATTTTTCAAATTTTATTTCCATAATAATTCAAAACTATATGCTGTCTCTGTTAATTTCAGTTTTAAATAGTGAGCCTTCTTCTAAGGCATCATAATCGATTTCAGAGGGGCCATTTACATAGTAATTGTATCCTGCCATTCCAAGCAATAATAATATTAAGAAAAGTCCTGCAAAAGAAACTTTCCATCCCCACATATTTCCTATGTAATCTTCTTCGCTATCAGCCATTTGTGATAATATTAAATGTAGTATAATTGAAACGTTATTTAATATTCGCGAATATACCATTCTTTTATTACAAGACTAGGTATTCCCGTGTAATAAGTTGTTTTTGTTTTGGAATTTTACAAAGGGGGCAATGTCAATAATTGTCCTGATGAGAATAATCCGTGGAATTAAGACAAAGGATGTTTTCAAGGTTAAATATTATATGGGTGATAATGTGGATGTCCGAGTTCAACAATTCCTTCGATTACAATTCACATGTAATAATATTGTGAGGATAAATAGAAAATCAAATTTTATATATCACATAGCCGTGTGTATATAGTGTGGGTTATGATTAAGGGCAAGCACTAAGGTTTGTTATCTCAGTAATTCTTTTATACTCGAAATTAAATGGGATGCAATAATAATGACGAGGCTATTTTGTTCTTTGGCGATTTATCAAGTACAGATATATCCATTTCTATGTTGAGTATTTTCAAATAAAAAATGACTATGCGAAATCCCTAGGATTAAAAGTCCGGGGGATTTTTAGCACGACAAACCACAAAGCGAATATTTGTCTAGACTGAAAATTGAAAACCACCTAATACCGATTCCAACGGTATGTACAATATGAGTTATGACTATAGCTCTCTTTTTATCTTTGCTACTTCAATGAAATTTTTTACAAAAAGATTTTATTTCAGATTGAATCTTGTCCCGATCGGTATTGCTTACTTGGAATCTTTATCGCCTTTTCAATAAGGCTGGTTCTGATGAACAGTTGAAATAAGATACGATTATTGTCCTTGGATTTCGATTTTGAAATTGGATGCCGACATCATTTCTCATGATCTTGTTTGATTCATTCATCCCATGCTTTTTCATCCTACAAAATGAAATTTTATCCAATTCAATAATGAAATTGATTTGTTGGGAGATATTGTAATTTATCGGATGCTATCGCGAATTTTTTTGTGCAAAAGACAAATCATTATTTTTTGGGATGCATTCGCCGCACAGCATATCCATGCTTAAGAGCATTAATTAATAAATTCTTTTCCTTTGTGAAATCTGAGTGATGTTCTCGAATACTTAATTCATGCTCGGAATTCAATAGAGTGAAAGAATTATGGAGATGCTGTTTTGATATTTAGGAATTTGAAAATATTAAGTACATTCGAAGCCCAAGGGGATGTTGGGAAACGAACCACGAAGCGGATAAAAGACAGAAAATTGCGAACTGTTTAATTCCGAGTATATGTACGTGAAATTTGCCTTTATTAATTTTTTGAAGTGCCATCAGTAAAACAAATATCACTACTTAACAGTTATTAACCTTCAAATGTTTGATTAAGTATACTGAACCTCTTATTTTGGGAGTTTAACTTATAGTGTATTATCATCATCATAAACTCATTTCAAATTAATCAGGGATAGATATATGAAAAAATGGCTGCCTACAGTACTATTGAGTTTTATCGCCGCCTTTGGTGGTGTTTGGGTTTATTCTAATTATTTCCAACCTGAGCCGACCTTTAGTCAAACTGACATTCCACCTCAATACATGAATTTCGCCGAACCTTCAGATGCTCGGGAATACATTGTCGCCGCTCCGACCGATTTTGTAAAAGCGGCCAATCGAGTAACTCCTGCCGCCGTTTATATTCGTGCGATTTCAAAATCAGTTGATTGGATCGGACGAGCCGATTATTCGACCTCCTCAGGTTCCGGCGTATTGATTTCAAAAGATGGATATGTCGTTACCAATAATCACGTCATAGAAGACGCGACTGACATTGAAGTGAACTTGAATGACAAAAGATCATTCACCGCCAAGTTGATAGGAACGGATCCGACTACTGATTTGGCCTTACTCAAAATCGAGTCATCTGATAAACCTTTCCCTTCGGTAGAGTTTGCGGATTCCGACAAAGCCAAAATTGGGGAATGGGTACTCGCAGTCGGAAATCCCTTCTCTTTGACCTCAACGGTTACCGCCGGAATTATTTCCGCCAAGGCACGAAATATAGACATCTTGAATGAATACTATTCTATCGAATCTTTTATTCAAACGGATGCGGCCGTCAATCCGGGCAATTCAGGAGGTGCCCTAGTAAATACCAATGGGGATCTCGTAGGAATCAATACTGCTATTATCACCAAGTCAGGTAGATATGAAGGATATTCATTCGCGATACCTTCCAATCTTGTCAGAAAAGTGGTCGCAGACCTTAAAGAATTCGGAAAGGTCCAGCGTGGGCTCCTAGGCGTTTTTATGGAAGAGGTGAATGAGACCAAGGCTAGGCAGTTGAAATTGGATAATATGGATGGTGCATATATCAGCCAAATTAACCCGGAAAGCGCCGCAGAGGAAGCAGGGTTGAAGAAAGGTGATGTCATTGTAGGCATCAATGGTTCGAAAATCAAATCTGTACCTCAACTACAAGAGTTCGTGGCCAGATACCGGCCGGGTGATGTTTTGGTCGTTGAGTTCATGCGCGATTCTGACCGACAAAAGGTAAGCGTAACATTAAAAGACAGGTATAATAACGCTTCTATCGCCAGCTCAAAACCTGACGGTATTTTGAATCAAATGGGTTTCGAACTTCGTAATCTTTCAGATAGTGAACGCAGGCGATTTGGAAAAAAAGGGGTGAAGGTGGTCAGCATTTTGCGTTACAGCAAGATCGAAAGAACCAATATGGAACCCGGCTATGTCATTACTTCCATTGATGGAAATACAATGAAATCCGTAGATGATGTGATTTCGGTATTGGAGAAAATTGATACCGGTGGAAAAATCATGTTTGAAGGATTCTATGAGGATTATGAAGATGAATATTTTTATGTCCTAAAAAAGTAACGGCAAAACGTTTGTTGTAGCATACTTACGCCCGGAATCCCTAGAAGG
>JAHDCE010000144.1 GCA_020630045.1 Saprospiraceae bacterium
TGATGAAGGGCATCCGTAATAATTATCGACTGATGTATTCGGATTCCGCTTTAGCGGAAAAATATTGGAATCGACTAAAGGAACATTGTCCGGAAGAATTGGATGGTTGGAACGCTATGGGGCTAAACGAGCAATTCAGGTTTTATCGTTACGAATCGTCCCAGCGTTTCAAACGTCATATTGACGGTCGATTCAAACGGAATGAAAACGAGGAAAGCCGCATTACATTCATGATATATTTGAATGATGACTTCGAGGGGGGAAGTACCCGCTTCGACGATGCCGACATTATTCCCCGCAAGGGGGCGGCTTTGTGTTTTATACATGAACAAAAACACGAAGGCAGTCCTGTGATAGCCGGGGAGAAGTATGTGCTTCGTTCGGATGTGATGTATCGGAAGGAAGGGTGATTCGAATGTTGATGGATTGGTATTGTTGATGGCAAGACCTTAAATTGAAAAATGAGTATTGTGGAAAAAATATTGCTGCTACTAGCTTTGCCGCTGATGATGAATTCTCATCAAACGGATTATGCGTTTTATTTCAAATCTTTTAAAGAAATACAAGAAGAGTTGCTTGAGTCGGATTATGAAAAATCAGTGCGAAAATTTGAAGAAATTTGTTCGGAAATCAATCATGTTCCTTCAATTCACCTAGCACTAATGGCTAGTGCAAGTTCGAAGAACTTTGATTGTGAGTCTGCTGAAAAATTCTTACAAAAAGCATATTTGAATGGGTTTGAATACGGAAAAGGATTAGGGGGGAATTTTAAGTTTACGAATTGTGAATTTATAGTAGACGGGCTTTATTCTGAGAGCAAAGATGTAATTGAACTAAGGTTTAATACTGAATATAAAAGTGTACTAGATTCCATGTTTATTTTAGATCAAGAATGTAGGCAAGAGTTCGATTTAGAAAAAATAGAAAGGGTGGACTCCTTAAATATGAAAAAATTACTAGAATTGATGGAGTTGTATGGATTTCCCAGTGATAAACTAGTAGGCCATTGTACTTCAGATAATGTCAAAACAATGATATTGCATTTTGATAGGGATTGGGATAATTCAAAATTCGGTTTTATTCTAGAAAATGCTTTTTCCAATGGATATATTCAGCCGAATGAACTTGCTTGGATAATGGATCGGCGAACACTTAAAAAGACAAAAAAGAAACAACAATACTATTATGAGTATAAAAAAAATATGTTCGAAGGATTACAGGAAAAGGAAAAAGAGATAGTGAATCAAAGAAGGGATTCTATTGGTTTACATAAAATAAAATGAACCAGATGGAACAAATTGCAAAACATCCGTTATTTAGTACCTTGTCATAGGAATCAAAATCAAAACATGCAAAAGATAGAAGTAGGGGAGTATTCCATTTATTTGGGCGATGTGTTAGAACAGGTGGTGGAGTTATCAACCCGTTATCCGAAAGTGGCGGTGCTGGTGGATGAAAACACCAAGGAGCATTGTCTTCCGCTGTGGCGGAAATATTCGCCGGAAGGCGACCTGCTCGTAATCGAAATCCCTTCCGGGGAAATACATAAAAATTTGGAAACTTGCCGGTTGATTTGGGACAAGTTGTTCGAAGCTCGTTTCGGTCGTGGTGGATTGTTGGTGAATCTAGGAGGGGGAGTGATTGGTGACATGGGTGGGTTTTGCGCTTCTACCTACAAACGCGGTATGGATTTCGTACAAGTTCCGACAACTGTATTGTCACAAGTGGATGCTTCTGTAGGGGGCAAGTTGGGTATCGATTATGGCCAATTAAAAAACAGTATCGGCTTGTTCAATGACCCTAAGGAAGTGTATGTCCACACTGAGTTTTTGAAGACTTTGCCTCCTAGGGAAATCCGAAGCGGTTTCGCCGAAATTTTGAAGCATGCCTTGATTCGCGATGCGGATCATTGGGAAGAATTGAAGGAAGTGGAAGACTTGTCCGGAATGGATTGGGATGAACATATCGGAAGATCCGTAATTGTCAAGCGGGATATTGTGCAGATAGATCCAATTGAAAAGGGATTGCGTAAAGCTTTGAATTTCGGGCATACCATCGGGCATGCGGTGGAGAGTGTCGCCTTGGAGTCCGATGCCCCATTATTGCATGGAGAGGCTGTAGCTTTGGGAATGGTTTGTGAAAGTTATATTTCATATCAGACCACAGGATTGCCGGCTGATGAATTTGATGCTATCGTAAATTCGGTGAAAACCATTTATGGTTGTCCACGCATTGATGACGGGGATGATGCTTATCTTTCCTTGATGCGAAATGACAAAAAGAATAAGGGGGGAAAGATCAATTTTTCCTTGTTGCCTAGAATCGGGGATGTATCCGTTGACATGGAACCAGAAGAGTCTTTGATAATAGACGCTTTGGCTTATTATCGATCAATCCAGTTCGATGAGTAATTGTCCTTTTTCAACGGCATCTCCTTGTGTGGCCACGATGTTTTTGACGGATCCTTCGCCTGAAGCTTTGATGACATTTTCCATTTTCATGGCTTCAAGAATCAACAACGGATCGCCTTTGGTGAAGGTTTGACCGGGCTGGACGAGGATGTTGAGTATGAGTCCCGGCATGGGAGCTTTGACCTCGTTCATTTTGGCTCCGGCCACAACAGACAATCCCATTTTGTCCACCAATTGGTCGAATGCGTCCGATACTTCGGTACGGAAAATGGCGCCGTTGATTTTCAATAAAAAGGTTTTGGATTTGTAATCTGCCTCAAGCACGATCGCCTTGTAGGTTTTATTGTTGATGATGAGTTGGTACTCATTATTTCCTAGGGGAATGATGTCGAGATCCTTCGATTCGGATTTGTCGAATTCGTAGTTGAAAAGCTCGTCTACTTTGATTTTATAATCCATGTCTACCTTTTATTTTCCGGTCTTGCCGATTCGCGACAAGATACTGAATTCAAAGATAGAATAAACCGCATAGAGGATGAAGAAAATGTAGGCGAAATTATTGTCTTGGGGTTGCATCATTTCTTTGTAGACCGCAATAATGAGAATGGCGAGAAACAGTTTCAGGCCGATGAGGCCGATGACCAACCGCGTGAAGTTGTTGAGGTTTTCGGACTTGGCGGCTTGTTTGCCCTGGATATATGCCAACCAGACAAATAGCATGAAGAAACCTAGGAAAAACCAAGATATAGCGGCGTGGGGTTTGAATTGCGGCATATCTCCCATTATAAATACCATGGCGGCACATATAAAGGACAGTGTAAAAAAAAGGAGGTAGAACGTTCGGTTTTTCATTCAGTGCGTTGTCGGTGCGTTCGGGCCGGAATTGGATAGTTTTTTATCAGTTACTGTTATTGTCCCGCAATTTTCGAAGAATCATTTTCCAAAGCTTCTCATAAGGAACGATTTCAAGCTCGGAAATGAGTCCTCGGAAGAAAAACGGAGTTTCCTCTAATTTTTTGAGATACTTTTCAGAATTGGATATTCGGCTAGGCGTGAAGTCCGCCTTTGCCAATTGTTGTAGCAACCTGATGAATTGGATTGCCCTGAAGTATTCTTCTTTTTTCAATTGTCTGTTGGCGTAGTTTTTCAGTCGTTCGATCCTTTCGACTACCGCATTATAACTTTTTTTCTCTAGGAAGAAAAGGATTTGAGCGATGACCATTAAGACGGTGAAAATCCGTTGTTCCTTCGGATAAAGGATGGGGTCGTTCAAGAACCTGGACAATCGGAAGTTTTTCTTTTTCTGTGTTTTTAAAATCGGGTTGAATTCCGCTTGGCTTTCTATGATGTAATTGATGTAGACATCATAGATTTTCCATTTTTCTTTGACGAGGTTATCTGACTTTTTAAACTTGGTATTACTTGTCGCTTCATTGAAGATAGCGATAGCGTTGATGTGGTTGTCGGTATGCAAAGCGAGTAGGAGGTAGTATTCCATGAATGCGAACCATGTTTCGCTTCCTGTCGGAAATGATCCCAAACATTTTTCGGCGTTGATTCGACCGTTTTTGTAATCTTGAAGATGTAGGTAGGCCGACATCTTTTTGAGTTGGAATGTAGCGAGCATTTCATCTCTATAAAATCTCGGATTTTCTTCAATGTATTGTTCGGCTTTATTGCAAACTTCGAGCATGGCCTCGTAATCGTGTAGCATTTCATATCGGTATGCCCAAACGAGGTACATGTTGTAGATTACGATGGGTGATTCGTAAATTTCGGAAAGCCCGACCAAGGCTTCACAGTAGGTGTCGATTTTTTCTCGGAGGTTGAAATTTTTGGAATAAGGCTTATAGTAATTCATGATGACCCGCTGGTACAATTCTTCCGAGCGGATTTCCGCATCCAATACATTTTGATATTGTTTGGAGTGTTGGTCGTAATCTTCGTACCCTTTTTCATCACCGATTTCTGAGGAGTATTTTCTCAATATCCTAGAACAGTTAACGATGACGTCGGCGAATTTGAATTTTAGTGCGGTGGTCAAGATTTGTCGGGCTAACACAGCCGCGGTATGCGGCGCGTTATTGGACAACAATATTTTGACCAGTGTCCAATCTTTATTACAAGAAAAGTAAGCCCTATCGTAATTAGATGTCGATGGGAGGTTGACATCTAGGAAGAAAAGTGTGTTGAGCAGTCGCTTTCTGAATCGCGATTTGAGCTGCCGGTACTTATCATCCGTTGGGCTACAACCATACAAAAAAGAAGAGGCATCCCTATCATTCTTGAATTTTCCGGCCATGAGGGCCTCATAAAACTCATTGAATTTAGAATTTTTATGTTTTAGGGAATGCTCGTCAAAGATTTCAATTTTCTTGACTTTCTTTTTTGTAACAATTTTTGAGATTTCAATCAAATTCTTCATCTGGAAAAGATTGTCTTTGTTCCGATTATTAACGGTCAGTCCAAAGTAAGGGTTTTTTTATTACAATTGCAAAACTGATGTCACAAATTTTTACGTTGATAGGCTTGAAATAGGTTCGATTTTAGGTGTCATTTTTTTTATTTCTTGGTTTGTTTGGGGATACTTCAAGGTTTTTAGTGTTGATTATCAGTGTATTGTCGAGTTGGTGTTTAGGATTTAAAATTCGGCTAAAATGATGTCACATGTGGAATTGTTAATGTTAACCACAGGATTCTCTGAAAATGACGTCCTAGATTTTTGATGAAAAAAATATAAATTCTTTTTGAATTCTTGATTTGTGACTCAAGGGTGTCGACTAAAATTGTTTTGTTGTTATCTATTCTGGATAGAATTAAAATCAAGTCACATATCCCGAACGGAATTTTTGGCTTCGTCCCAGAGAGCATCCATTTCGGAAAGTGACATTTCTTCTAGGGATTTTTTCGCATTTTTTTCAATGTATTCAAACCGGTATTTGAATTTTTTATTGATTTTTTCCAATGCGGTTTCCGGATCTACATCTATGAATCGGGCATAGTTAATCATGGAAAAAAGAATATCTCCGAACTCCTCTTCTACTTTTTCCGGGTTGATGATTTCACCCTTGGAAACTTCTCTAAATTCGTTGATTTCTTCTTCTACCTTTTCCCAGACCTGTTCTTTGTTTTCCCATTCGAAACCCACCTTAGCAGTTTTTTCTTGCATGCGATAAGCCTTGACCATTGCCGGAAGGGATTTAGGTACACCGGACAATACGCCTTTTTTTCCTGTTTTCAGTTTTATTTTTTCCCAATTCCTTTTTACGTCTTCTTCGTTTTCTACCACAGTGTCACCATATATATGTGGGTGCCGTTCAATCAGTTTGTCACAAACGGCATTCAATGCCTCTTCAAGTGTGAATTGATTTTGTTCGATTCCGATTTTCGCATAGAATACGATATGGAGTGTTAGGTCACCCAACTCTTCTTTTATTCCCTTCCAGTCGTTATCCATGATGGCATCCGCCAATTCATAGGTTTCCTCGATTGTGAGATTACGCAGGGATTCAATGGTTTGTTTTTTATCCCAGGGGCATTTTTCACGGAGATCATCCATGATGTCAAGTAATCTTACAAATGCTTCAGCTGATTTTTGGTGTCGGTTAGAATTATCCATATCTATCGTATCTTTGTACAAAGTTAAATACAACGATTCAATACCCGGCAACTATTCCAAGAACAAAGGTGTTGAATATGAAAATAATTGAACATGGAATTCTTGTATATCCTAGCCATTATATTCGTGACATTCGGAGTTTCATTCCTTTTGATAAACATCCGACACATTGTTACCGGAAATGAATTTCGAGGAACTTGCGCTACAAATAATCCGATGTTAAAAAATAAAATCGGAGAATGTGATGTTTGCGGTCGACAACCGGGTGAAGATTGCGGAATGCCTGAGGTGGAAGGCGCTAATAAATAAAGTGTTTTCTATATATGAAGTTAAGGCTATCCCTTCTTCTTTTCACGTTAACTTTTTTCAAGGATTTTTATTGAATTAATGGTAACGATTTGATTTTAATACCGTACCACTTATTACAAAGGTGTTTGTTTGTGGTACGTCATTCTATACATATCTTATTATTCCTTATTCCATTTCTGCTAGGAAATGGAATCGGGACGCTCAATGAATTGTCCAGTCATCAAAACGGGACAATACCTGATTACGTCAAGCGTAAGATGGATCGGGATGCCGCCCGTTTGGCGATACTGGAAGGCAAAGGTGAATTGTCCCTTAAAAGCATACATATTCCTAAAGAATTAAAAGAGACCTATTTCAAAATTTTAATGGCCATTTATCTGGATGATTCGGCGGAAGCCGATAAAATCAGGGATTGTGGTATCAGTGCTTCATCTACGACTCCTATTGATAAGTTCAAACTCGTCTTTTCTAAAGATATGGATTGGGGGCAGAAGTTCGAAGAGTTCGGTGAGCTGGACGAGGAGGTCGACTTTTTTGATTTGATGGAGGAATACGAATTGACTCCCACCAATCATTTAAATTGGAATGAGAAGCAGGAGGCATTCGTAATGGAGTCTGTTGCCCTTTATAACATGTCCGCCCTCGCCACTAAGTTTAGTTCATTCGAAGGAGTCGAAGGAATCGAATTCGAAAACGATTTTGCCGGTGATCGAGAAGATATCACTATTGAGTCCACATCTAATGGATGGAATGTTTCATTTATCAGAAAATGGTCGAAACTTGGAAGTGATCAATTGAAATCACACAAGTGGACTTTTCATGTAACTCCGGATATGAAGGTGAGTTTTGTTGGAGAAAGTGGAGATGAATTACCCGATTATCTTAAATGTGAACTTGGTCCGAAGCAATATTCGGGGCGTCACTAATTCCCAGTATTTTCGCAGGAGATAAATTTATATATGTCCGTTTTTTGGGGCATATACAGGGCTTTTATGGTGTTTTGAAGCGTTTTTAGCCCTATTTGCCTATTTGTAACGTCCTTATTTTTATTTAATGTAATGGTAGATTGTCGTCACAAATTAGGGCTTTTGATTATGTTTGTATCAGATTTTGGTACTTCTTTTGGTGAATAATTATTATTCCAATTATTGATTCAATATGCATTCACTAAAATTCATCCGAAGAATCTCAATCATACTCCTTGTATGGACAGGAGTGTTTTTGATGATGAGTTTTGGATATGAAGACAGGACTGCCAAAAATATTGAAATAGTCAATTGGGATGAAGGAGGAATTTCATCTCCTACCTTAAAGAAGGTAGAAAAAGACGCTGCTAGGGTTTCCCTAAGATGGTTAGCAAAAGGAAAAGATTTTTCAAAATTAAATCCAAAGTTACCATCAGAAATCATGAATGATATTTTTCCGGGCTTATTGTCAATTTATCGAAGTGAATTAGGAAAAGCGAAGTTAGTAACCAAGTCATACAAAATTCATACGATTAATAATCCTGCGGTAGATCGTTTCATGGTGAGATACAAAAATACCGAGAAGTGGGCTTTGCCCTTAAAAATGGGACATAAGGAAACAAACAGTGAAGAAATCACTGCTTTGTGTGAGAAGTTTGGCTTGGTTATTGATGTACATGATATGTGGAACGAAGAAATTAATTTCTTCTATCTAAAAGCAAATCGACCGTTAAATTTAGCGGCAGTCGCACCACTCTTTGAAAACATTCAAGGAATTGTCGGATCAGATTTGTTGATTTCAGATAACAACGGTAATGATATCGTTGCCACAGAAATAGAGGGAGGCTGGCAGTTGGATTTTTTATTGAAATTTGATAACTGCTTTGAGAGATGCGAAAAACAATATATCTGGTCTTTTAAAGTCACCGAAATTACTTCCACCGGAGCTAAAGTCGAATTCTTAAATGAGGGAGGAGACGAAATTCCTAAGTGGATGAAAAAAGATTGAATTTTTTGAAACATAAAGAAACATAAAAAAAATTCACCCGTTTAATATCTTAACCAACATCAAGAACGGATAAGAAACCAAGGGTGAGTGTTTGTTCATAGTTTTTGTTTTTTGTTTTTTGTCCCCGCTGCGTCTAACGAAGCGGGGTTTTTTTATGCCCTTATCTGAAGGAGGGCATTGGGGTTGGCTAATGCTACTAAAAAGAAGTCAGTGAAATATCAACTATAAATACCTTTCCCGAATTACATTAAAATGATGGGTTTCATGTCCTAGGATAATAAATACGATCGCTCTAGGAGAAACATCTGCGATACTAGCTTTTCCGATATTTTGCAA
>JAHDCE010000145.1 GCA_020630045.1 Saprospiraceae bacterium
TACCACAAAGGTAGGAATGAGACCATTTCAATCTCTTACACAAGATTTCGATTCTTGTATACTTTTTGGGGATTTCAAATTGACGAAATCAAATACCCGACAAAGATATTCTCCTAGGAACGCCGCAGGTAATTCTGTATTTTCGTTCATGAAAATAGATTAAAAACTACATATCATGAAAACTTTACGATTCCTATTTTTCGGACTTTTATTGTTAGGCTCAACCCTTTCCATGTCCGCCCAAACGGACAAATCTTCCGGTACTGAGACGGTTTCCTTCCAAAAATATATGTATTGTGAAATCGTGGGTAATAAAAAATTCATGAGTAACAAACTCAACATCACCTTGGACTTCGGTCAAGCCCAGAAATGGTTGGCGGATAATCGGCTGACTGATGACAATGGAAAAATCATCTCCTTCAATTCCATGATGGACGCTTTGAACTATATGGGAAAAAGAGGGTGGAAATTGGTTCATGCCTACACCTTGCCCATTAGTGAAACAGAATCTCAACAACGCTGGATTTTAGAACGGCCTTTTGATAAAGAAATGGAACCGACTACTCGATCTGCGGTTAAAGGGAGTAAATAGCATCAGGATAAAGCCAAGCGCATGGAGGAAGCTTTCAACAAGCATTCCTCCCATTCTTTTTCCGGGTCGGAATCAAACACAATCGCACCACCTACAGGAAAGGATAGGTACTTCTGCTCGCTATCGAACAAGATGCTGCGGATGACCACATTAAAATCGAAGTCACCGGTCGGAGACACATACCCGATAGAACCGGAATACATCCCGCGCTTAAAGTTTTCGAATTCATCGATCAGTTCCATCGCCCTGATTTTCGGAGCGCCGGTCATAGAGCCCATCGGCCAAGCGGCTTTTATGGCATCCACGCCATGACACCCCGGTCGCAATGTCCCCTTAATGGTGGAGATCATTTGCCAGACTTGTTCGAAATCATAAATACCGAACAGTTCCTCTACCTCTACTCCCCGACAGACTCGACTCAAGTCGTTACGAACCAAATCCACGATCATCACATTTTCGGATCTGTCCTTGTTACTGTTGAACAAAAGTTCTCTGAGCCGTTCATCTTCCTCAGGCGTGTTTCCCCTAGGAGCAGTTCCCTTAATCGGTTGGGAAATGATTCGATTTTCTTCTTTTTTCAAAAAACGCTCCGGGCTTCCGCAAGCCAAATAAGAGGTCCCATATTTGAGAAATCCACCGAACGGAGCTTTGGAAATAGAGTTGAGTCGTGTGAACAATGCGGATGGTGACAACTCCACATTTTCCGCATAAAACTCCACACAGTAATTCATTTCATAAATATCCCCCTGAAGGATATGATCCTGAATCCGACGGACATTGTCCAAATATTCCTCCTTAGTCGTCCGGCATTGAATCACCGGAGACGCTTTAAAAACATCAAGCAGTGAAGTTCCTAGGATAGACGCCCATATTTTTTCAGGAGCGATGGTGGCTGATTCAATTCGGAGTCGTTCTTCGGACTCCAATCGAATCAATATTTCCGGAAGGAAAAAATGAAGGTCAGGCCAATCAAATACACTTGGATTTGAAGACCGGAGTCGTTCCGTTTGATTTTTCAAATCGTAGGACAAAAAGCCGAACATCCAGTCCTTATCTTTTTCCATTCTCCGTTTCCAGACATCAAAATCATCACTACCGGTTACATCCGAACCAAGCGGGGCATTGGACACCCCGACCATCCATTCAAAGCCTAAACCCTCTTTACGGTTATCCACCATAAAGAGGGCTTGTTCATATGATTCGCACCAAGCGGCCAATTGGGCTAGTAGCCCATCTTTCCCCTTCCGGGGAATGAGGAACGATCGCGCTCGGCGTTTTTGCTTGTACTGATGTATTGGTGTCAGTGATGTAAGATTTTCTCAGAGATTCCACCCAATGTCGCCCGTTCTACCAACTGAGTACGATCCGGGCCATTGGATACCATCGTTATTGGAACATTTAATTCCCGTTCAAGTTCATTGACGTAATCCTTTACGTTCTTCGGCAGGTCGCCGAATATCTTGATACCTTCCAAAGAAGTATTCCATCCTTCGTAAGATTTCCATATCGGATTCAAGCCCGGCATCGCTAGGTCATAAGGAACCTCATCCGTTACTTCCCCGTCAATTTCATAAGCGACGGCTGCTTGGATTTCTTCGAAATGATCTAGGACATCTATCTTGGTCATCACCAATTGGGTGACGCCATTGAGCATGATGGTATATTTAAGTTGTGGCAGATCGATCCATCCGCATCGACGTGGTCGACCGGTAGTCGCACCGAACTCCCCACCCTCGGCACGAAGTCTTTCGCCGACTTCATCATTCAGCTCACTAGGAAATGGTCCGCTACCCACTCGGGTACAATATGCCTTGGTGATACCGATGACTTCTCCGATATGCTTTGGCGCTACACCGAGACCGGTACAAACACCTGCCGTTACCGTATTCGAGGACGTTACGAAAGGATAAGTTCCGTAATCGACATCCAACATGGAACCTTGGGCGCCTTCCGCCAATATTCTTTTCCCGTTACGGATACTTTTATTGATAAAATATTCTCCATCCACGGGTGTGATGGCACGGAGGGCTTCCAAGCTTTCGAACCAAGCCTTTTCCTCCGTTTCCAAATCGAAGTCTATTTTAGGTAAGGCGGACAACAAGGACAAGTGCTTTTGCTTGAGTTGTTCATATTTGCCTTCAAAATCGGGTAGTGATAAATCACCGACTCGAAGACCGTTCCTTCCTGTGCGATCCATGTAGGTCGGACCGATACCACGGAGTGTCGAACCGATTTTATCTTTTCCTTTCGCCAATTCGGAAGCAGCATCCAACATGCGATGTGTAGGTGTGATTAGATGCGCTTTACGGGCAACCAGCAAATTGCGGCTATAATCCACGCCGGCCTCGCTGATTTTATTCAATTCGTCCTTGAGGGTAATGGGATAAATGACAACACCATTCCCAATCAAGTTGATGATCCCCTCGCGGAAAATCCCGGATGGAATAGTATGTAAAACGAATTTTTTTCCATCGAAATGCAGGGTATGTCCTGCGTTGGGCCCTCCTTGAAACCTTGCGACAATATCATATCTATCTGCTAGGTAATCAACGATTTTCCCTTTTCCTTCGTCACCCCATTGCAGGCCTAGAAGCACATCAACATTCATAGTTAGGATTGTAGTAGCTCGAAGCTGTTATTAAAAATCAAAGGTACGAAAAATCGGTACTCTCTAGTAGAGTAAGAAAAATAGATGTTATCACGAAATTTTTTGTATAAAAGACAAATCGTTATTTTGGGAATAGACGAGGCATTCACCGCAAAGCATAGCCCTAGCTACGTTTAAGGGGAATAACGAAGTGGATTTCCAAAATAACGCTTTGGCTATACTCAATTTTTCGTGATAACATCTAATAAATCAGTCGATAAAACTAGGACTCTCGATGCACCGAATTGACCCCGTCCATCGCCTTGAGGGTGAGTATCGCCTGGTTGAGTTGATCTTTATTGTTCACTACGATTTTGACCGTCCCTTTAAAATAACTTCCTCCGATATCCGCATCCATACTGATGGATCTCATATTAAGATTCAACTGTTCGGAAATAATCTTGGTCAATTTATTGACCAATCCCTTCTTGTCCTGCCCGGTAATAACCAATGTAGCCACAAAATCGGTATTTGCTGTATCCACCCACTCCGCTCGTAGCATACGGTAGGCATAATTTGCCATCATATGCTCAGCATTGACACAAGTCGTCCGATGGATTTTCATTCCGCCACCTGAAGTCGTGAATGCGAACACCTGATCGCCTTGAACCGGGTTACAACAACTGGCCAGTTCGTATTTGAATTGTTCTGCCGGTTGGTCATCAATCATTAGTTTGGGTTCCCCTTTGAATGTTCTTCTAGACCGTGTGGTGGGCTTAGAACCACCTTCCTTCTTTTGTACTTTTTTCTCTATTTCTATAAAAATCAATTTCCCCCCTTCAACCCTGAACTTCTTGAGTTCTTGCTGAATATTGATATTGTCTATAGAAATTTCATAATATAAATCCGGACGGGATTGAAAACCAAAGAATTTCACCAGAACATCTACACTCTGTTCAAAATCGGCTTTTACATTTTTTAATTTCCGCATCAGGGTTTCCTTGCCGATTTCCCCTTTTCTCCTTTTCTCTTCCTTTAAGGAAGAACGAATTTTAGAGCGAGCTTTTCCGGTGACGCAAAGCTTTAACCAGTTTTCATTCGGTTTTTGGGTCTTGCTTGTCACTACTGTTACCTGATCTCCGCTTTTCAACACATGCCCCAGTGGCACCAAAGCATTATTAACCTTCACTGATTTACAATGATACCCCACTTCGGAATGAATGCTGAAGGCAAAATCCAATGCGGTGGCTCCCTTGGGTAAAATTTTCATATCTCCTTTCGGAGTAAACAAAAACATCTCTTCCGCGAACAAGTTGGATTTGAAATCACTCATGAATTCTATGGCATCCGTCGAAGGGTTCTCCAACATCTCCCGAATATTATCCAGCCAAATCCCAAAGTGATCATTTTGTTGTTTGACTCCCTTGTATTTGTAGTGAGCTGCAAATCCTTTTTCCGCGATTTCGTCCATCCGTTCACTCCGAATCTGAACTTCGACAAATCTACCTCCCGGGCCTACAACAGTGGTATGCAAAGACTCATATCCATTTGCCTTGGGCGTAGAAACCCAATCTTTCAACCTTTCGGGAATAGGCGTATTCGCTTCTGTTACGATGGTGTATATCTGCCAGCAAATCAACTTCTCCGTTTCAGGAGGACAATCAGCAATGATACGAATGGCGAACAAATCATATATCTGTTCAAATTCGACACCTTTTTTCTTAACCTTATTATAGATAGAAGAGATGGATTTCGGTCTACCGAAAATCCGATAAGGCGTACCAATACGGTTCAGTTTGTCCTTGAGTGGTTTGATGAACTCATTGATGTATTGATTCCGTTCCCGTTCCGTGTCTTCCAATTTTTCCACGACGAATTTATATTCCTCGGGATAAAGAATTTTCATACATAAGTCCTGGAACTCGGTCTTTAGGTTATACAACCCCAATCGATGTGCCAACGGTGCATATATATAGGTGGTTTCCGAGGCGATTTTCAATTGTTTGTGGGGCGGCATAGAGCCTAGTGTCCGCATATTGTGCAAACGATCCGCCATCTTTATCAAAACCACCCGAACATCCTTCGCCATCGTTCGCAAGACCTTACGGAAGTTTTCCGCCTGAGGGCTTTCTACATCAAACAGGTTTTTGAATTTTGTCAGGCCGTCCACGATCATTGCGATTTTTTCACCGAACTTCTCATGGATATCTTGTAAGGAAACATCCGTATCTTCCACTACATCGTGCAGCAAGGCGCTCACCACCGCAGTCGGGCCCAGTCCGACTTCCTCCACACATATCCGGGCCACTTCGATAGGATGCAAGATATAAGGCTCCCCTGACTTCCTCCGCTGCTTGGAATGGGCTTCTACCGCCAGGTCATAAGCCTTTCTGATATTCTCCTTTTCCTTAGGCGAAAGTTTGACTTTTATGCTCCGCAACAACCGACGATAAGCCCGTCGGATCAGTTTCTTTTCATCTTCGTTGTTATTTTCATTTTTAGGTGGCGTCATAAACATTGTTTTCATTCAAAATCCCTTCCCGATTCCACTGTCGTGAAATTATAGAAGTAAGTTAATGCAAGTCATTGAATAAATTACGATTTATGTGATAAGAAATCCGTTGCCAAGGAACTTTTGGTGCCAAATTCACACTTGATAAAATTGTATGATTTCCGAATCAAAATTTTTTTTCTTAAATCCATGAAATTTTCCGAGGAAGAATATATCTTTGCAGCCGCTTAACGCAAAAAGATGCGGGTATGGTGGAACTGGTAGACACGCTAGACTTAGGATCTAGTGCCGCGAGGCGTGGGGGTTCGACTCCCTTTACCCGCACCTAATGAGAAAAGCTGTCTGAAAAGTCAGCTTTTCTTGTTTATAGTCAGGACATTTGGACAATTCACAACCCCAATGGACTGCTTGTTAAAGCGATATTATTATTTCTACACACAACCTGATCCCTCAACCAAAAGGACATCAGGATTATCAGATTCAGAAATTTTTCGGACATGGCAAAAGTTACTCGTGAAGATATCGATGCTTTGAATGCGACATTCACAATCGTGATTGAAAAATCCGATTACGAGAAACAATTCAACAATAAGATGGAACGGTACCAGAGGGAAAGCAACCTCAAAGGCTTCCGTAAAGGAAAAGCTCCAAAATCCGTCATTCGAAAAATGTTCGGCAAGCAAATTCTTGCTGAAGAGGTGAACCACCTCCTTTCTGAAGAGATCAACAAGATGTTGGATGGTGTCGATTATTTCGGACAACCCATCACCAATCCCGACTCCCCTCAGATGTCTTTCAACCCGGCGAAGTTGGACAATTTTGAATTCAAATTGGATTTGGGTCTCGTCCCACAATTTGAAGTAGCGGGTATTGATGGAAATACTTCTTTTGAATACCACGACACACAAATATCCGAGGATGAAATAAATAAGGCTTTCGACAATGCTCGTAAAAGAGCGGGAGAGCGTATCGTATCCGAGGAAAACATCCAAGAAAACGACTTGGTCAAAGTAGCCGTCAGAGCATTAAAAGATGGTGAACCGGCCACAGGGGATGAAGATTATTCCGGTTCATTCTCCATTGCCATGGATCGCGTATCCGATGAAGCTGCGAAAAAAGAGTTGTTGACCAAAAAAACAGGCGACACGCTCTCTATCAACCCTTACACTTTGGAAGAAGACACTAGCAAGGAACACGTTCGGGAATACATGTTGGGTATAGACGTAGAGAATGAAGAATTGGGTGAAGAATTCCACGCTACCATTGAAGAGGTTTCACGCGTAGAATTGGCGGAAATCAATCAGGAGTTTTTTGATAAGGTGTTCGGCCCGGAAGCCGTGAGTTCGGAAGAAGAAGCCAAAGAGAAAATCAAGGAGCAAATCAAGGCTCAATTTGACAACAACGCTGATGCTTTGCTATTCGCTGACATTCAAAAAAAGTTAGTCGAAATCAATGACTTCGATGCTCCTGAAGGTTTTTTGAAGCGTTGGATACAAATCAGTAATGAGCAAAATATTTCTGATGAACAATTGGAAAAAGAATTCCCCTTCTTCTTGGAAGATTTGAAGTGGCAGGTTATTCGAAATAAAATCATCAAAAAATTCGAAATCCAAGTCACAGAGGAGGAATTATTGAACAGTTTTAGAGCTTCATTGGTAAAAATGGGTCTAGTAGGATTGGATGAGGAAATCCTCAACAACTACGCCATGAGAATGATGCAAGACAAAGAAGCTGTCCAGCGACAAGCGGAAGAACTTCTTGGCACTAAACTATTCAGTGTCTTAAAGGAGAATGTAAGCTTGAACAAAACTTCGGTTACAGAAGACGAAATGAACGACATCATCAAAGCAGCCAATGAAAAAATGGAAGCTGAAAATGAAACGCGTAGAAAAATATTCGCCAACGAGGAACAAGCAGAAACTGAAGTTGTAGAAGGATAAATCAGTACGCGAATAAAAATAGTTAGCCGTTCAACCAAAACGGTATCTTACATTGTTATATATTGGCTTGCGAATTGGAGGCGTTTCCGATTCGCAAGTTTTTTTCCGGTTTACCGGAATCAAAATACTTTGATTCAAATGAGTCAATGTGTAGTAAATTATTTCCTTTACACAATTCATTACCAATTATGAATCCTAAAGATGATTTTAAGCGCTATGCCGTCAAACATTTGGGCATGAGCAGCATGCACCTTGAAAAATATGCAGAACATTCCATGCACCAATTCCAGGGTCAAGTAACTGTTCCTAACATACAAGGTTTTACCCCTAACGTCATCGAAGAACGAAAAATGAATGTCTTGGGCTTAGACGTTTTTTCTCGTTTGATGATGGACCGTATTATTTTCCTAGGCGTTCCGATCAATGATTATGTCGCCAATGTCGTACAAGCCCAATTGCTCTATCTTGAATCATCTGATCCGAAAAGGGACGTACAAATATTCATAAACAGCCCGGGTGGTTCTGTTATCGACGGACTTGGAATTTATGATACCATGCAATATATCAGTCCTGATGTCGCCACTATTTGTACAGGTATGGCCGCATCCATGGGTGCGGTACTCCTTTGTACAGGAACCAAAGGAAAACGTACCTGTTTACCACATAGCCGCGTGATGATACACCAACCATTGGGTGGCATGCGAGGTCAGGTATCGGATATGGAAATTTCCTACAAACTCATCAAGCAATTGCAGAAAGAGTTGTATGACATCCTAGCCAACCACACCGGACAAAGCTACGAGACCATTGAAGCGGATTGCGACCGGGACAACTGGATGAAATCCGAAGAAGCTAAAGAATACGGATTGGTAGACGAAGTATTGGCAAGAAAAGCCTAATTATTTTTCGTACTACTTTTCGAGTATAACAAAGGTTGCCGGGAAGCAATGGATATTTGTATCTTTGCACTC
>JAHDCE010000717.1 GCA_020630045.1 Saprospiraceae bacterium
GGAAGAAGTGGACAGGTGTAACGAGGAATACAAAAAACGGGAACAACAAAGAAAACATCTCCTACCGGAAAACACCATTCTACTCATTGACGGATTCGATGAAGACAAACAAGCTTTTGGCTCTAAGGAAAATGAGCGGAAACGCTTGGCACAAATCGTCGATGCCACACAGCGATTTCACAAGGTGATATTGGTTTCGAGGGTACAGTTTTTCGACCGCTCACAAGACCAACCGGAACTCGCCGGCACCCACAGCAATCACCGCTTCGCTAAATTGATATTAGATGACTTTTCTTCTAGGGAATTGATTCGTGATTATATCAATAAAAGAAAGTGGGAAAATACCACTCCTGCACAAGTGCACCGTTTTATCTACAATTTGGATGATGAACAAATCGGCATCTATCGCAACCCGTTTATCCTAAGTCATGCGGAGGCAATCATTGATAAAAAAGGGGAAGATGGATTGCCATTACATTATTATTATGACATCTACAATGCCATCATTGAAGCATGGATAAAAAGGGACATTGAAAAATTCAAAGGTGGTTCGGATTACATCAAATCACTTTGCCAAAAATTGGTCTATAAGACCATCGTCGCCAAACACACTTCCGTTCCGGATTATGACCAATATGACGCTTTGCATTTGGAACTACAAGAACATTCGGACATGAAGGAAAAATTCGGAAAAAGCAACCGGACTTTTCTACAATTCAAAAATGACAAGTTCTCTTTTGTCCACCGCTCCCTTCTGGAATTTTTCATTGCTGATTTGCTACTACAACACCCGAGACTGGAGGAGAATTTCGACTATACGGGTTTTGAAATGGCGGCACGGATTTATTTTGGACAGAAGTGGAAAGTGGCGTCGGCTCCTTTTCGAACGGTTCCGAAACATAGTAAGTTGACAGGGTTAAAGATGGATTCTGAAACTGATTTTTCTTTATTTGAGAAAATAGGGCCTTCGCAAAAAAATGCTGTTAGGCTGCTCATGTTACCCCAAGAAGCAGAACAGTTAATTCTGAGCATTAGTAAAAATGAAAACTTACATGAATTATTTGGTTTTGATTTGAATATGGCTTTGAAGAACCAGGAGGTTTTAGGAAAGGTATTAGAAGGGGTGGAATGGGGAGTGAAACCACAAAAAGATAAGTATTTTGTTTATTGGTATTGTAATAATATACGAAATCTAGTCCTGAACGACAGCAAGGTTTCTGATGAGAAAATGAAATACATTTCTAAACTTGAAAAATTAAGAGAATTACATTTTTCAAAGAACAACATTTCAGAGGAAATAATGAAACATATTTCTAAACTTAAAAAGTTAAGAGTTCTATACCTCAAGTCAACTAGTATTTCCGAGGAAGGAATGAGACACATTTCT
>JAHDCE010000146.1 GCA_020630045.1 Saprospiraceae bacterium
GGACAAACCCATTGTATCCGTGCGGAAATGCTTCCGTTCTCAATGTGTTCGGATTGGACGGGACCCATCCTAAAAGTTGATAGGGATTGTGAAGGAGATTCTGTTATCTTCAATATTCAAAACATAGGAGAAGGGAATATGACGACTCCTTCGGAGTATGTTCTGTATGAAAACCTGTTATGAACCGACGACTTTTCAAATCAATGCAGGAGAAAACCTACGTGTAGCAAGACTATCAGAAGGCAACACCATTCACCTACAAACCGCACAAGTCGAAAACTATCCCTTTGCCGATTCCTTGATTATCGTGGGAGCCGATGGGTGTCCTCAGACTTCTTCGACGACCGCCGGGCTATTGGACGACTTTACCATCCAATCCGGTTTGATGTCCATATTCGAGTTTTGTGAGGACAATATCGGTTCTTTCGATCCGAATGATAAACAAGGCTTTCCGGAAGGAGTGGGCGAAGACCATATTCTTGAAGCGAATACATCTATCAAATACAAAATACGATTCCAAAATACCGGAACGGATACGGCATTTACCGTCGTTATCCGTGATACGATATCGGAGCATTTGGATTTATCGACGATTCAAATCCTAGGAGCGAGCCATCCTTATGAAGTCGGTTTCACCCCTTATCGGGAATTGTCGTTCACCTTCGATGATATCCTCTTGCCTGACAGTACGACCAATGAACCGGCTTCCCACGGTTTCATACAATATCAAATCCGCCAAAATGCCGATTTGCCCCTAGGGACGGTCATTGAAAATCGGGCGGGCATTTACTTCGATTTCAACGACCCGATCATCACCAATACGGTTTTCCATACCATTGGGGAAATCGGGGGAGATTTCGTTTCTATTGCGAATCCGTCATCGTCTTCAGTCCAATTAAAGGTCGTTCCGAATCCCTTCCGGGAAAATGCTTTTATTGAAATAGGACAAGAGCTGGACGGGGCGGTTTTCCTAGAGATTTTTGACATTGCCGGCAAGCGGGTTTCATTAGTGGATATTTCGCCGGAAGGCGGCAGGTTGTATTTCAAAATGGATGGTCAGGCACCGGGAATTTATACCTTCCGGATTTCCGATAATATTGGAATAAGGGGGTATGGTAAATTCGTGGTGCGGTGATGATTTTTTGTCTTACTACCATTTTCTTCCCAATTCCCCTTCCGGGGAATGGAATATGATGGGGGAATTCGTAAATTAGCCCCGTATCCGGCGGTCGTTTTCGGCCGGGTGAACCATCAATACAAAAGGAAAATGGAAATAGACTTCACCAACACCAAAGTCGCCTTCGAACACATGACGGACGGCGAATTGCGAAAGGCGCACTGGTTGTTCAAAATCATGAACAATCGACTCTTGGTCGATTTGGGTTCCAAAATCGGATTGCAGGCTCTCAAGTGGAATATTCCGATGACTGAAACCGTGATTAAGAACACCATTTATGAACAGTTTTGTGGTGGCGAGTCCCTAGAAGGGACACAACCTACCATCGACCATTTGTTTGAAAATGAGACCTTGACCATACTCGATTACGGTGCGGAAGCCAAGGAGTCGGACGCCGACTTCGACCGCACCAAAGAGGAAGTCATCAAGGGATTGATATTCGCCGCCAAGAACGAAAGTGTGCCGGTGGTGAGTACCAAAATCACAGGCTTGGCGAGGTTCGCCCTGCTACAAAAAGTCCAGGAGGAGAAAGAATTGACTCCGGATGAACAAGCGGAGTGGGAGCGAGCCATTTCACGTATCAATGACATTTGCCGTAAGGGAGAAGAATTGTTTAATGTGGGCTTGTTTTTCGATGCTGAGGAAACTTGGATACAAGACACATTGGACGCCATCGTGGAAGAGATGATGGAGAAATACAATACCAAGAAAGCGATTGTTTACAATACGTTCCAAATGTATCGCCACGACCGATTGGAATACCTCAAGGAGCAACATGGAGTCGCTAAGGGAAAAGGGTATATCCTAGGAGCTAAATTGGTACGCGGTGCGTACATGGAAAAAGAGCGGGAACGCGCCCAAGGAATGGGTTATGAAGACCCCATCCAAAAAGACAAGGAAGCGACCGACCAGGACTACGATGCCGCCTTGGAATATTGTATTCGAAACCATGAGGATATCGCGTCTTGCAACGCTTCCCATAATGAAGAAAGCGCTCAGTTACAAGTTAAATTGATGAGTGAATTGGGTTTGGACAAAGCGCATCCTCACCTAAATTTCTGTCAACTTTATGGCATGAGCGACCACCTGACCTTCAATATTTCCAAGGCGGGGTTCAATGGTGCGAAATATGTTCCTTATGGTCCGGTGAAAGAAGTCATTCCTTACCTCATCAGAAGGGCGCAGGAAAACTCATCGGTCACCGGTGACATGGGGCGTGAATTCAAATTAATCAGTATGGAGTTCCGTCGTCGGAAAATGGAGGAGGATGAGTGATTTTTTCCTAGGGAAAATCGTTTCCGAAACTACTTGTGCCGCTTTGAAAAACCGCTTTCTTATTTCCCGTAAGGGAAAAGAAGGGGCGGAAAGGAATTGGGATGCCTTATTTCAATATTATACAGAAGAGCATCGTGCATATCACAACCTGAACCATCTGCAAACGATGTTCGGTTTTTTGGATGAAACGTCATTTTCCGGCAAGGAAAAAGAATGGTTGGAAACCGCTATATTTTATCACGATATCATATACGATTCTACTCGGAAAGACAACGAACAGGCCAGTGCCGATTTGTGGTTGGAATCCGAAGGTAATATTTGGCCGAAGGAAAAATGTGCGGCTGTGTCCGGAATGATTGTAGCCACCCACAAGCATTTGCCGGATGGTTTTTACTTGACGCCGTATTTGCTGGATATCGATTTAGCTATCCTAGGAGCCCCCAAAGCGATTTATCGTTCTTATACCGAAGCGATTCGTATGGAATATGGGTGGGTGCCGGATGAAATGTACCGAGTCGGGCGTGCGGGAGTGATGACAAAATTCATGGAACGCCCCCGTATTTTCTTTACTGATGATTTTTTTGATAAATTTGAAGTCCGGGCAAGAGAAAACCTGTCCCAAGAATTAGATTCATTACAGAATGGCATTGAATAATAACAGATGGCTCAACGCCGCTCCCAAATATATGCTGGTCATTTTGTCCATCGTGGCCATCAGTTTGTTGTTTCCGAACAGTTCGCGATTCAAGTATGAGTTTCGACCCAATGGGATTTGGGGTTACGATGATTTGATATCCCCATTCGATTTCGGCATACTGAAGACCCAGGACGAATTGGATGCCGAACGATCGGATGCCGAGCGTAACGCTTCCCCTTATTATGAATATGACGGTAAAATCATACAAGAAGTCGTCAAGGCTTTCGGGACGGAATTCGATAAAAAATTGGAAGCTGCTAAAGGAACCGACCTGTACTCTGATGTCACGGTGGTTCCTTCTAAATATCGGCAATTCGGCGAAGAATTAATTAAAACGACCTATGAGCAAGGCGTGGCGGAAATCGCTCCGGCTCACCGGTCTTTGCCACCTGAAACGGTGTTTCAAGTCGTCAAGGGCAATACCAATTCCGCGATAACGAAGCAAGGACTGATTTCTCTGGACAAGGCCGAAGAAGTACTAGGAGATGCCCTGTTTGATTCTGGGTTGGCGGAAGCTGAGTTTTTGATACCGGTGTTCAGTGACATCCTCCGCCCCAATGTCACCTACTCCAAGGAGATGTCCGAAAAATTCAAGGATCAATCCATGACCGAAATCGCCGAAACCAAGGGCATGGTCTCCAGGGGAACGGTGATTATCAGCAAGGGGGAAACGATTACGGATGAGAAATTCCGCCAGTTGGAATCTTACAAACAGGAATTCCAAAAACAGGTGGGGGGGAGCAATGCCGGGTGGTTCGTATTTGCCGGCTACTTGTTGTTGACGACTTTGATTATCGGGATGCTGCTGTTGTTTTTGCGGTTCCATACACCGGAGGTGTACCGAAGTCTACCCAAAATGATTGCCATATTTATCTGGCCTGTCATTTTCAGTTTCATGGTGTACTTGGTGGAAAATACGGGGAATTTGAGTAGTTACTTGATTCCGTTTTGTATTGTTCCGATTATCATCAATCATTTTTTCAATGCCCGTTTGGCCTTGTTCGTGCATATCGTGATTATCCTCATCGCCAGCTTTTTGTCCTCTTTGGGATATGAGTTTACCTTCTTGCAATTGTTGGCGGGAATCGTCGCCATATTCACCAACTTGAGAAGTGGTACGTTGACCGGATTTTTCACTTCGATGGTGTTTATATTCCTCACTTACTCCGCCGGTTTCCTAGGACTGAGTTTGATTCAGGAAGGCGGTTTGTCCAGTGTCGAATGGCAGACATTCGGTTGGCTGTTTTTGAGTTCATTACTCACCATGATGGCTTATGCTTTGGTTCCGTTACTGGAAAAGGTATTCGGGTTCACCACCAAAATCACCTTGTCGGAATTGAGCGATATGAACCTGCCTTTGTTGCGTGATTTGTCTTTGAAAGCACCGGGCACGCTCCAACATTCTTTGCAAGTGGCGAACTTGTGTGAAGCGGCTTCGAATGCCATTGGTGCGGATACTCAGTTGGTCAAGGTCGCTGCTTTGTACCATGACATCGGAAAGATGGCCCGGCCGGAATATTATATCGAGAACCAAAAGGGAGAAAATCCGCACAAGCAGATTTCCGATTTGGAAAGCGCTAAAATCATTATCGAACACGTGACGGAAGGGGAGAAACTCGCCAAAAAGCACCGCTTGCCAAAGGTGTTGTTGGATTTTATCATGACACATCATGGTACCACTCGAGTGGAATGGTTTTATCGCAACCATTGTAATGCCAATCCGGATATCGAAGTGGACGAATCGGTATTCCGTTATCCCGGCCCGATTCCTTTCACCAAGGAGCAAACCATATTGATGATCGCCGATTCGGTAGAAGCGGCGAGCAAGAGTTTGGATAAACCAACCCAAGAAGATATCGAAAAGCTAGTGGATGGTATTATCAAGGGAAAAATCGCCCTAGGACAACTCGCCAATTCACCACTCACTTTCAAGGAACTTGAAATCTGTACTAAGGTCTTCAAATCGACCTTGGGGAGTATACATCATGTACGGGTGGAGTATCCGGAGTTGAAGAAGAAGGGGAGGTGAGGTTAGCTTTCCCAAGCGACCCTTCGTTGCGAATTTTCATCGGTATAAATTCCTAAAACTTCGTCGGACACTTCCTGATTCAATACATAGTCGGGTACTATGGAATTGCCGTGAAATGAAATTGTTTTCAAATACAAAGCATGTAATAATTTTTGTAGTTTTTCATCTTTGGTTGAGCTGTCGCCAATGATTTCCGCAAACTCCTCTGCCAATTCTTCCAAATGGAATTCCAAGTATTCTAAAACTGTTTTATCCTGTGGGTTTTTGAATTCTTTTTGAAGAAAAAAACGATTGTTTTTATCGAAGGTTGCTAAATCTTCAAGAATGGTTTTCGCGTTTTCAAAATAGGTCTTACTGACTTCTTCCGTAAACCACATTAAAATGACTTTCCGGCCTTGGAATTCTATTTCCATGTACTCTTGTTCTGCTGTCAAGTTGTCGACATCTATTTTGCCGAAATAGGGTAATTCAAATTGTTTCATGATTTACTTTCCTTAAGTTTGAATTACTGGACAAATATTAAGTACCTGGCCATAAATAATCAGGGAATATGCTTTTCGGGTATTTTTGCTTTATCCTTCGTACAGTCCTCAACTTGGTAGCTATGGCTACCAGTTTCCGGGCTTCCCTCGACTAAAACAAAAATACCCTTGAAAATCTTTATTCGATTACTTTTGTCCAGGTACTTATTTAACGAAAATAATCAATTTCCCCAATTCACTGTCCTTGAAAATTTTCTTTTGTTCTGGGGTTAATAAAATGAATTGATAATACTTCGAATCGGTATAAATAAAAGGATATAACCGATAAGGAATTCCTGCTGATTCCAATGCGATATTGACACCGTCATATAAATCATATTCTGATTCCGGGTATTTTGTCAAACCATGTAGTTCTCCGGGTTCGATTGTTTTTTTGGGTATGCCGTGCGAACCACCTTCAGTTATGGGAGTTTTAAATCCGTACTTTTTACCATTAATAAAATAAAAGAGCGTGCTTCGTTTTTTATCTACTTTAATATCAGATTCTACATGTCCGTTTATTTTTCCGGGAAACCTTTCCGATAAGGAATTGATAATTTCCGAAAGTCCGGTTGACGGGATTGAATCATTGATAAAGTACATTCCCGGATATAGGAATTGTGGGATTTGAGCGGCCATGTCAAACGTGTTGGTGACATGAATCTTTTCAATCCTTTTTCTCAGTTGTTTTATTTCTTTTTTCGTCATGTGTTCCATCCATCCGGATTGAACCATTATATCGAATAATTTTAATTTGTCATTACTCGAAAACAATGGGTTGGTAAATGGGTCGTAATATAAATGTCGCATATTATTTAAACACGACAACTCTTCTTGGTTGACAATAGTTAGTGCGCGGGTATCTCCTTCTTGAGAGAGGAAAAACCCACCATTTCCCAAAGCACATCTGTAAGGCGATTCAACATCAATTAAGAATTGATTTAAGACAAGATGAAAGTCCGTTAATTTATTGTGTATTTTATTGTTGTCAAACTTTTCTTTCTTCGGGTTTTCAATCAATTTGAATTGATATTCATATTTTCTTTTTCCGATTTCGAGAAAAATTAATCCCGCTTTTATTCCCTCATTAGGATTGGTGATTTCTTTTACGCTTATATTGGATTTATTTGATTTTAAATCCGGAATTTGTGCGATTAATTTTCCTAGGACATTCGGGATTTCTTTTTTCGGATTTTTAAATAATTCATCGCGTTTAAAAAACACATTCCGATCGGAATGCATCAATACATCCTGAACAGTTGTCAACCTCCTGTCTTTTGAGTTTTCAAGTTGTTTTTGTCGTAAGGATTCATTCGCGAATCCGGTGCTGATTAAGTATTCCAAATTAAGTTGAATCCCACCTTTTCTTCGATTGTAATAAGGAGATAATCTCCATTTATTCATGGCTTGTTCGAAGACTTCATATTCATATTTTATCGAACCATTTTGAATTAATTCAAGAATATTTTCATAGGTGTCTTGATTGATTAAAAATGCTTCTTTTAAACGGTTCAATGTCGTGGTCAAAGTCTTTCCAAAAACACTGATATCCCTATTGACCCTTCCGGGAATAAACTTCATTTCAGGATGGTAATTGAATGGTAATGTAGGCGGGGTTAAGTAATTCGGTTCTTCGTTTTTTATTTGTGCCTCCGTATTGTTTTTATCGGAGTTGATATTAGCATTTTCCAATTTTAAATAAATGGTATTCCAGTCCGCTTCATTGACTTTTTTATAGGGTTTGCCAGTTGCCGAAATAAGGGATTCCACCATTTCATATTTGATGGGATGCCCTTGCCTACAAAGCATTTCATGTCTGAATATTTCCATGCCCGATTCAAGGATCCAATATTCCGGTTCATATGGGTATGCCGGCACCAAGTTTCCATGTTGGAGTAGAAGTTCTCCTTTGACTTTTTCCTTGTTATCGGCTTTTAATTTTTGAATGCCCGCACTTGTAAATATTTGCTGTTTTTCAAGTTTCAAAATCAGGAGGTCAATGGGGCCGTCTTGTCCATTGAGCGCATTCAAAAAAAATAAAAAGGTAAGGAGGAAGGGTAGGGTGATTTGGTGTTTCATAAATGTGGTTTTTATTAAAAAAAACACTTTGAAGATAAAAGAGTTGCCTCTTCAAGGATGATTGTTTTAAAAAAGTTAGATGACAAATTTCACGAAAAATTGAGTATAGCCAAACCGTACCGTTATTTTGGAAACCCACTTCGTTATTCCCCTTAAACATAGCTACGGCTATGCTTTGCAGCGAATGCCTCGTCTATTCCCAAAATAATGATTTGTCTTCCGTACAAAAAAAACGTGATAACATTTATTTTACAAATCCATCCGCCGTTGAACCGATGGTTGTTGTGGCGGTAGCGACACAGCCGTTATCATCCGTTACGGAAATGGTATAATCGCCCGGAGGCAAATTGTTAACGGTATATGGTGAAGTTTGGTTGTTAATGGACCCATTGGACGGTCCTGACCAATCCAAATCCCAAGGATCGAAATTCCCTTGAGGAGAAATGGTTATAGAGCCATCATTGCCCGAACAAGCCGGTGTTGCGGTTAGTATCGGAGGAAGACAACAAGCCGTTTGGGCACTGAAAAAATAGACGGGGTCATCCTGACAACCATCATTGATCCAACCTCCACTTTCTCCGTCCCCTGTCGTATTCATAATAAAAGAAAGATCTGTGTCAGGATTGCCGCCGGTACAATCATCGACCGTAAGTTGGAAACAAAACTCCCAGGTGGCGTTATTGGTGTTACATCCTCCATCTCCATAGTTATCTCCCGCGTCATTGGGATCTCCGTTGGTATATAGCGGATTGGCATCAGCATTAAAATATTCATAATTCGACCAGGTTTCAAAAACCCAACCTGGTCCA
>JAHDCE010000147.1:0-1100 GCA_020630045.1 Saprospiraceae bacterium
TAAATCTTAAAGTAATTCTCTTGGGATGTGTATACTTATATATAAGTAAAATACGTGCCAAGGTTGCATTCAGGACGAATAATCTGACAAAAAAGTCGATTCTTCCGACGAAAAGCCTATTTTTTTTCTGGTTTTTTGATATCCAAGACTTCGATTTTAAAAATCAAAATAGAATGTGCCGGGATATGGATGCCTTCTTCTTCAATTTCACGTGGACCATATGCGAGCTTCGACGGAATGAGCACTGTGCCCTTGGCACCTTTGGGAAACTGGCGGATGGCCTCGTCCAGCCCCTCGATGACTTTCCTTCTTCCTACTAGGAATGAAAACGGTTCTTTCTCATCTGACTTGTCGAAAGTGGAACCATCTTTCAAAAATCCCTCATAATTAATGGTCACCAAGTCGCCGGTTTCGGGCAAAGCTCCTTTGCCCTTTTTCTTCAATTCATAACTCACGCCTCCTCGGGTTCGCTTGGTTTTGATTTTGTTTTCCATACAATATTCATGTATGGATTTTTTATCACTTTGAAATTGTTCCTCGACCATCGCCTTGTACCTGGCACGTTCGCGTTCTTCCAATTCGACCATATAATCGTCGTATTCGGACTCGTTGAGTATGCGTAATATCTCTACGTCGAACATGACCGGCGAGTTGGGCGGTACCAAACGTCCGGCACCGACCGTCCCGTAAGCGAAGTCGGAGGACATCAGCATTTTTACCTTGCTCCCTTTCGGGAAAAGGGGAATCAAAGCGTCCCATCCCTTGATGACCTGTCTCCGGCCGAGCTGGAAGATAAAGGGCTCCTCTTCGGATTGGTCAAAGGTTTCGCCCTTGAGGTTACTGCCCTTAAATTTGACCAATACATAATCCTCGGTTGAAGGGCGTTCGCCCTCTCCTTGTTCCTCAATGACATAATACAAACCTTCTTTTTCTTCTACCGCTTTTGGGAAATTTTCCTTGACAAATTCCGGTAAAGGAAGCGTGTCCAAAGAAGAAGCTGTCAAGTAACAGGGAATGAAAAAAAGCGTGCTAAGCAGTGTAATCCATGTTTTCATCGTATCCTTGTATTTAGATGTATATGATGTGTTTGCAAAAATAAA
>JAHDCE010000147.1:1110-8556 GCA_020630045.1 Saprospiraceae bacterium
GTACCAAAAAATCGGTATTAAGACGAATGTAAACTACAATAGTATCAACCACATATCTAGTGCCAAGGATATGTATAATATTCAGATTAACGAATCTTTAAAACGTAAAAGAGATGATGTTCATCAGTGAGGGCTCCATTGAACGGGCGGCAGAATATGTCGGAGATATGGATGCGGAAGATTTTGACCTGTTGTTGGAGGTGTTTGAAAACAGGCATCCGCTAGTCATGGCGTTCTTGTTATCGGAGGGATTCGACTTGTTGACCCGCTCCGAAAAAGATTTGATGTTTTATATGATTCTCGTCATGCGGGAAGCCATTGAATCGGAGTCCGGAAATCCACCGCCCAAACTGGATGAAGAAACCCTTGGCAAAAAAGAAGAGGCGAATTGGGAGTTGGTCGCTCCGATCCAGTCCAAGATATTCCGGGAACGGGTAGACGTGTTTTTTAAAAACTATCCTCAAGAAGACCTCCTTGCTTTTGTTGAAGACCTCCTTTCCGACGACGAGGAAGAAGTAGTGACGAAAGGCGGGCGTGAATATATTTTCATTGCCATGAAATCCATCATAGACGCTTGGGCCGGACATTCCATACCGAAACCCGGTTAATGTTTGTATCGATTTCGAATAACTATGTTTTTTCCTTTTCGGAAGCTATCCTATTTGCCGTAAGGCGGAAACCACATGGAACGCAGCCGGACAAGTCAACGTGTTCAAGGCATGCAAATTGGGCTTGGAGGCGAACTTGTCCATATCCGTGTGTGGATATTCGCGGCAAGCTTTTGGCCTCGCTTCATAAATCGAACAATAATTGTCGGCTCCTAGGAAGGGGCAGGGCATGGACTTCATAATGTGGTCTCCTTCGTCGTCTACTTGTAGGTAAGTTTCTACTAGTTCCGATTCTTTCATTTTTAAATATTTCGCCATACGGCGAATGTCGGTGGGATTGATTCGCGGGCCCAATGTCGTGCAACAGTTGGCGCATTGGAGGCAATCAATACAGGAAAATGCGACCTCATGTTGCTCCCTGGCTTTCGTGTCCCATTCCTTGCCCTTGCTTTTTTTTATTTTTTTTAAAAATGTCCGATTCGCGGAATATTCTTGCTTCGCTTTCTTCCGCCATTCTTCTATTAGGTCCTTCATGCTACAAAATTAGGATGAACCATTAAATTTTTGATTTTATTTAGAGTTCTGCATGTGTTTATTGTTGAAATTTGTGGGAGTGGAAGTGAAGAGTGAAGAGTTGGCTATCCCTGAATAGGGTTGACCGTTTGTGGTAATGTTGAAAAGATGGGTGAAAGGGAAGTATCCAATATTGGAAACTAGTTGATGAAATGAGTGAAATAAAGAAACGAAAGTTTAAGAAAAGGTATGTCGCTTTAGGAGTTGTCCTATTGGGATTTGTGGGTTTGGTTATTTTACTTCAATCAGGTGTCATGGCTTTTAGAACTAGTGATGAAGAGGCGGTGAAGTTATTTGAAGAGGCGGGTTCTAAAGTGCCTGAATTCGGCGACTTGGAAGTAGAAGGCCGGGATATCCATTATTGGAGGATGTCTGCTGAGGACAGTTTGCCTTTGGTGGTTTTTGTTCATGGCTCCCCGGGGTCGGCCGACAATTATTCGTATTGTTTGCGTGATGAAAGATTGCAATCCGCTATGGAAATGATAACGATAGATCGTCCTGGTTTCGGTTATTCTGATTACGGTACACCGGAACCTTCTTTAGAAAAGCAAGCGGCTGTCCTTCGTCCTTTTTTGGAATCATTTGGCAAAGGGAGAAAGAAAATATTGGTGGGTCATTCTCTAGGAGGGCCGATTGTGTCGAGGGCGGCGATAGATTATCCGGATTTGGTAGATGGTATTGTTATCATCGCCGGTTCTATCGATCCCGAGTTGGAGCCGGAGGAATGGTTCAGACCCATATTGAATTGGTGGGGGGTGAAATGGATTTTGCCGGGTTCGATCAAGGCTTCCAATGGAGAAATCATGGGAGCCAAGGCCGAATTGGAAAAAATGATGGCCGGTTGGCAGCGAATCGAGGCGCCGGTAGTTGTAATACAAGGAGAAGCTGATACTTGGGTGCCTAAGGGCAATGCGGATTTTGCGGAGCGAATGTTGGTCAATAGTCCCTCGGTAGAGGTGGATTTGATTCCGGAAGGCGACCATTTTATACTTTGGTCGCAACATGAACAATTAGTTAAGCGACTTTTGAGTTTTTAAAATATTAATTACACCGTTGTTATGATACTTACTTTTTTATTTTCGCTAGTGATGTGGTTTTTTCCTCCACAACCCGTTGATGTTCCTGTAGAGGGGACTGCTAATATCACCGTTCATGTGACGAATATCAAAAAGATGAAAGGGAATATTCAGTTGGGGATTTATGAGGAGTGTTGCTTCTTGAAAGCAGGCGGAGAATTCGCCGATTTCAAAAAGAAAGTGGATGGAGAGTCCGTGACCGTCGTTTTTGAAAACGTCCCTTACGGGGAATATGCTTTAGGGGCATATCACGACTTGGACGAAGATGTGAAATTGGATACCAATTTTTTGGGCATGCCTCAAGAGCCATACGGATTCACACGAAAGTTGGTGAGCAGGTTCCGTGCGCCAAAATATAAGGAAATGGCATTTCAAGTTGACCAACCTGAGGTTGAGTTGACCATCGCTTTGGAATTTTGGAGGTAGGGAGTGAATAGGTGCTAAAAAAAAACGGAACCATCCAAGACAAAGCATTCCCCAATGACTTTGTCCGGACGGCTCCTATCGCACCAAAAAATCCCAATTAAAATTGGTTCTTTATCTAGGAGGCTCTCATTAGAGCTTCAAATAGATTTCATTGTTATAAATATCCGGATACTCTCCTTTGATGTCGAAAAACACACCGGCTTCATCTAGCCGATAATGGAGATATTCATTATCCATATATGTTTCATATTCCCGGTGATTAACCGCTAGAACCAAGGCATCGAATTTTTCATTGATGTTTTCCTCTTTCAGTGCGGTCAAACCATAATCCGAAAAGAACTGCTCAGGGTCGATGTAAGGATCTTCCACGACCACTGTGAATCGGTATTTTTCCCATTGTCGGATCGACGCTAGGACTCTCGGACAAATACATTTCGAACTTATGTCGGTCACCCCCTTGACCAAAATTTTGATTTCCTCTTCCGTTGAATGTTCCTGCATGAGTTTAACTGCCAATTGATAGGCCATACGGGACGCGATTTCCTCATTGATTTTTTTACTCCATAGCAATAGACGGGGAGTGATACCCACTTCCCTAGCTTCATCAATCAATATTCCGGAGGCGTTGTGGTTCTCTTGACCAATCAACCTTTGGGGCAAAAATCGATTGAAGTTGTTTTCTTCATGAAGTTGTTCAATGATTTCTTTACCCTTGTCTCCCATCCCTTTAGCGATCATCATGAATTCGTTCATCAAGGCGATGTTGACTTCTTCTTGAGCCAATAACATCAAGTCGATGATACTTTGCTTATCAGTGAGGGAGGTGTTTGTTAACATGGTCATTAGCTAAGAGTTGGTGTAAATTTGATTGTGTTTGAATATGTCCGCAATATAGGGGCGTATCTATATGCGACTTTTATTTTTTAGGTGGGATGGCATTACCTGTCGGTGAAATGCACAAATCCCACCGTGAATGAAAACGGCGGGATTTGTAAAAATTCCAATAGTCTTATATGGATTTCTTTTAGAAGAAAAAAATTGCTTAGATCAAATTGATTTTTTGGAAGAAAGGCTCCTTGTAAGTTTTGCTGATTGGAATCACATCCTTTTGAATCAAAACACTAGAGTCTTGGATGTCCACGATTTTTTTCGTGTTGATGATAAATGATCGGTGAACACGGATAAATTGGTCGGGGTCGAGTTTGGGAGTTATCTTTTTTAAAGTGGTGTGGACGATTTGGTTTTCACCTTTTTCCAGTTTGATTAAAATGTAATCTCCCTTCGCTTCGATCAGGCAAATGTCATCCACCTCTATCTTGACCAATCGCTTGTTGACATTGACGAATATTTCCCCGGCAAACTCTTCATTGGACGTTTGGATATTCGGCGTTTCCGCGGGACTGTTCACCGCAGGTTTGGCCCGATTGACCGCTCGCATGAATTTGTCAAGCGTAACGGGTTTGACCAAGTAATCGACAACATTGAAATCAAAGGCTTCTAGCGCTTTGGTTTCGTCTGATGAGGTAATAACAACGTTGGCGTTTGGATTGTAATTTCTTAAAATGTCGAATCCGGAAAGATCCGGCATGTGTATGTCCAGGAAAATTAATTCGATTTCAGGGTGGGCCGTTATAAACTGAGTAGCCTTTATCGGATCATTGAATGTACCCAATAATTCCATTTCTAATCTTTCGCAAAAAGCGGACAATTGTACACAGTACAATTCGTCGTCGTCAATTATGATACACTTCATTTTCTGCTTTGTATGTTTTTAAGAAGTCTAACCCTCGCCGGATATTATGAAGCAATTGTTGGATGGCTATTTCAGGGGGGAGGATTTCTTGTCCCAGTCCCAAATCAATGGCCAAACTCATTTGATGGGCATGTTTCATGCCCAATATGGTAAACTTGCTGACCATTTTATGAACGGCGAGTTTTAAGTCCTTGATATTTTTTTGTTTGAATAATTCAGGTATTGTAATAATGCTTTCGTCCAACTGCGATTCCAGTATTTGAATGAGTTCATTCTTCAATTTGTGGTTGCCTCCTGATATTTTTTCCGCATAATTCATATTCGGAGTTTCATCTAAATTGGAGAGTGCATCGATGATGATTGTACGACCATCACTGGAAAAGGGTTTCTCTAACAAGGCAATTGGAGAATGAACGAGTTGGTTGTACGCTTCTTTTGGAGTATTGCTTAGGATGACATAAGGGATGCCAACATAATCCGCCCATTTGTCATCCCACAAATCATGTCCGACTTGACAATCGGTAACAATGAAATCTATACCTTCGGCTTTTACGAATGAATTTGCAATTTCCACCGAGACTCCATCTATTTTCGAAAACAAGATTTCAAAGTTTTTGGCGTCGATGGAATCGTCTTCTATGTATAAGATTTTTTTTGAGTCAGACATGTCCAAGGTAGCTAGTTTCCCAATAGTTTTTGATATTCCGTATCGTGTTCAAGTATTTTTGATAATCAAAATGCTTGATCATATAACCCGCGACCTGGTTTTCAAAAGTGGCTTGTATGTCATTGGGGTTTTGCGAAGTGGTGAAAACAATCACGGGGATTTTTTTCAATCGGCTGTCCTTTTTGATTTCTCGTAGAAATTCGATTCCATCCATCTTTGGCATATTGAGATCCAAGACGATGAACTTAGGCAGGCGGTTTGAATTTTGTCCTAACCAGTCCAAACCTTCTTCCCCGTTTTTTTGAATGATTATTTCTTGTTTAAACCCAACTCATTGCTGCTAGAAATTTGATGATGTCAATGTCATCATCTTCCAATTAGAGGATATAGTCATGTTTTTTTTCCATCCGTCGAAACGGTTTCTTTATTGAAGGTGAATTTGAAAGTCGTATATTTTCCGAATTCGGAATCGACGCCGATTTCGCCTCCGTACTGTTCTACAATTTTTGAAACTAAGGACAATCCGATTCCGGTATGTTTGCCGGACGTATCCATAGTGCTAAATATCTTAAAAATTTTATTGAAATGCTCTTTTTTGATTCCTTTTCCGTTATCTGTGACACGAAAAGTCCAGTAAAGGGGAGTAGAAGAGCAAGTAATGCTTATTTCTCCTAGTGGTTTGTCTATATGGCGAATGGCATTGTCAATGAGATTCGAGAAAAGCTGTTTGGTTTTGAACCAGTTTGCACGAATCTCAGGAAATTCGCCATGTATACGGATTTTGATATGTTTGGGGACGACCATAAACTGGGCGGCTTCTTCAACTGCTTTTCCAACGTTGAATATAGAGGTTTGATCGTCTTCTGTATTTACAGCTTTCGAATACTGCATCACCCCATCAATCAATCGATACATTTTATCTGCTCTATCAGTCACGAGTCCTAAGTAATTTTGAAATTCTTCGTCCAGGTTACTCGCCTTGGATTCATTGATCCAACCGATTACCGTTTTTATGCCATTCAAAGGAGCTTTTAAATCATGGGAAACGATACGGGCAAAATCTTCTAATTGTGAATTGGTTTCTTGTAATTGTTGAACCAATAGCTCCTGTCGGGCGGCAGCGTTTTTTCGTTGTTGGATATCGTCCAACATGTAGACGTCATACATATATTTTCCGTCTTGCCCCTTGACCGGATGAGATTGGACACTGATCCAAGTCATCGATTCCGGATGACGTAGCAGTCGGATTTCAACAAGCTCGTTCGAGGAATTGGAGTTTTTAAATAATTTGCGATCTTCTTCAAAAATAAAATCAATGATTGGTTTTTCTAATACATCTCGCTCTTCTAGTCCTAGCATGGAAGACAATCTTTCATTGATACGAACCAAACGACCTTGTGTAACTAATGCGATACCACTAGTAGCATGGTCGAACATCGTAAACCTTTCCGCCTCTGATTCATTCAATGCTTTTACATTGGCTGAAAGGGCTTCATTCAACTCACTGTTGACTTGTTGAAGTTTTTGATTGGCGGAAAATACTTCCAAAGATTTTTGCTCTAGAAGTTCTTCTGCGGCTTTACGAGCCATCACTTCTCTTTGAATTCTCCGCTTCAGACGTTCTATTTGTTCATCGATGTCCAAGTCCCTTCGGTTCATATTACGAAATTATTGTAATCAAAAATTCTACCACACTTCCATCTTCTTTAATATTTGTTCTAGTTAATTCGTACTTGTCATGGTATGACTCCATGCATTCTCGAATCATGCCTTCTGCTAAGTCGCCCATTTTCCTTTCGGAAAAATATTCAAGACGCAATTTGTTTTCTGATAAAAATTCATGATTGAAACGGGGAAGATTGGCTTCCGGGTATAATTTCTTTACTTCGATGTGAATGTAATTGTCCACCTTACACAACAAGTCAAACCCTGATTTAACCTCAGACATCCAGTGTTGGTACTTCTTTTGAAAACTATTGAACAAGTAGCGTCCAAACATATCCAATAAAGCAGGGATGTCTTTTCCGGTTTCTTTTTGTGCGGTATGTAGTAAAGCAATCATCTCACTGTCATCATATGTAGAAACCGAAGTATAAACCCCTCTCGATGGAAGGTCGGAGCCCTCTATCAACGTTTCTACCATATCATAACCGTAAGCCGTTTCTACCATTTCGATAAATTCTGTAAAAACTATTCCCTTCATGGTTTTTATTTTGGAGATGAATTAAACATCAAAACTTGAGTTACAATAATAATCAAATTTAACATCTATTCTCCAACCAAATTATGGAATAGAAATATTTGACAATAAAATATACTGGTATTTTATCGTTCTGACAGATT
>JAHDCE010000148.1 GCA_020630045.1 Saprospiraceae bacterium
AGTTCGTCAAGCCGTTTGGCATCATTATCTTGAGAGTGGTCGGAGCATCCATTTTATTTTGGACCTTCTTTTTCAAAACAGAACCCATACGATCCCGAAAAGATTGGCAAAGGCTGATAATATGCAGTCTGTTCGGAGTCGCTATCAATCAAATGCTCTTTTTCAAGGGGCTATCCATGACCCTACCGGTCAACGCTTCTGTTATCATGACGACTGTTCCCATTATCGTACTAGTCGCCACCGCCATCATACTTCGGGAAAAAATCACTCCGCTAAAAATTGCCGGTATCATCCTAGGAGCAACGGGTGCCATCCTACTCATTACGGATGGAGGATTCAGCTTTAGTGGAGATACATTTATGGGAGACATATTCATCCTGATCAACGCAGCCTCCTATGCCATTTATTTGGTATTGGTCAAACCTTTGACCCAGAAGTACAATTCCATCACCATCGTCAAGTGGATATTTCTATTCGGTTGTCTTTTCGTCACTCCTTTCGGTTGGTCGGAATTGGCAGAAGTCGATTGGAGCACCCTACCCGACCAAGCATTTTACTCCTTGGGTTTCATCATCGTTTTTACCACATTTTTGGCTTACTCGCTCAATGCATGGGCTTTGCAATATACAAGTCCCAATCTGGTCGGATTTTATATTTACCTACAACCGGTCTTCGCCACACTCATCGCCGTCTTCATGAGAAACGACCCATTGACATGGAATACCCTTTTATTTTCAGCATTTATATTTCTAGGCGTATTTTTAGTCAGTAAGAAATAACGAATTCTATTTCTCCCCTAACGAATTCAAGCAGACCGGGCATCTCAATGTTCCAGTCGCTAAATTTGAAATATGAATTTCATCTATAAACATGATAAAAAGATTCTATCGATAGTCCTCATACTAGGACTTTTGTATGCATTTTGCCTTCCACGTCCTCTGTTCAAAAGCCCGGTATCTCCGGTTCTTCAAGACAAAAACGGCGAACTACTCGGAGCGGCAATCGCCGCTGACGGACAATATCGTTTTCCGGAAGTTCAAACCATTCCCGACAAATTCAAGCACTCCATCCTTGAATTCGAAGACCGCAGGTTTTACTCCCATCCCGGATTCGATCCGGTAGGTTTTGCAAGGGCCATGGAGCAAAATATCCGCAATGGAAGAGTGGTCAGTGGTGGAAGCACGATTACCATGCAAGTCATCCGAATGTCCAAGGGCAATCAAGACCGAAACTTGCTGAATAAAATCATAGAAGCCATCACCGCTACTAGGTTAGAATTATCATATTCTAAAGAAGAGATTCTAAAATTATATGCTACTCATGCCCCTTTCGGGGGAAATGTGGTCGGGCTTGAAACCGCCGCGTGGAGATATTATGGCAAAAAGCCCGAGCTCCTCAGTTGGGGGGAAGCCGCCACACTCGCCGTTTTACCCAATAGTCCCGCCCTCATCCATCCGGGCAGGAATCGAACCGCACTATTTGAAAAACGTAATCGACTGCTGGACAGATTACACCAAAACGGAACCTTGGATTCCTTAACATGCCAACTCGCTAAGGAAGAACCCCTTCCGGGAAAACCCCTCCCCCTCCCTAGACTTGCTCCGCATTTGCTGGACAGAATGTATAGCGAGGCAAACCGGAACCAAATGAAAAACCTAAGGTTCGATTGCACGGTTGACAGAAGATTGCAATCAAGGGCGAACCAAGTATTCAGCCGCCATAAAAAACGATTATTGGGTAACGGCATCCACAATGCCGCCGCAATCATTATCGAAGTCGAAACGGGTAATGTCGTCGCATACATCGGAAACATACCTAATGCCGGACAAGATCATGCCGAGTCAGTAGATATCATTACCGCTCCCAGGAGTACCGGCAGTATCCTAAAACCGTTTTTGTATGGACTCTCCTTGGATGAAGGAGCGACGATGCCCCAGGGACTCCTTCCCGATGTCCCCACTCAAATGGGAAGTTACCGTCCGGAAAACTACTATGAATCTTACGATGGAGCGGTACCGGCAGACCGGTCGATCATCCGCTCACTCAATGTACCTACCGTTCGGTTACTTCAACGATATGGTATCCACAAGTTCAAGGAGAAACTCAATGACATGGGGATACACTCCATCCATCAACCGGCGGATCATTATGGATTGACTTTGATTTTAGGTGGTGCCGAAGGCAACCTGGAACAAATTACAAATGCTTATGCAGGAATGGCGAGAACCGTCAATCACTTTTTGGAACAAGACGGTCTATATGCAGCGGGCGAGTTTAGACAGCCGAACTTCAACCTAGAAAAAGAACATCAGCAACCCGCAAGGAAAACTTGGACGGATTTCCCTCCCGTCATGAGTGCCTCCGCTGCTTGGCATACGTTCCAAACCATCCGTCATGTCGAACGCCCCACCGAGGAAGGGAACTGGGAAATATTCGAATCCGAAAACCCCATTGCTTGGAAAACGGGAACCAGTTTCGGATTTCGTGATGCTTGGGCGGTGGGTGTCACACCACAATATGCCGTAGGCGTATGGGTAGGCAATGCCGACGGAGAAGGACGCCCGGGACTGATCGGTGTAAAAGCAGCAGCTCCCATCCTATTCGATTTATATGACCTGCTTCCTTCCGGAAATTGGTTCGATTATCCAGTAGATGAAATGAAACCGTATGAAATATGTAGAGCCAGCGGATTTATCGCCTCCCATACTTGCGGTGTCAAAGACACGCTCATGGCCCCGCCCGGAGGAATCAAGTCCAAGGCTTGCCCATTCCACCAGTTTATACATGTGGATGATTCTGGGCAAAGGGTGAATGTCTCTTGTTCATCTCCTAATGTTATGGAAAGGAAATCTTGGTTCGTCCTCCCGCCCCTTGAAGAGTTTTATTATAAATCTAAAAACCCGGGATATAAAGTGCTGCCTCCAAAAAGGGTGGATTGTGATTTTGACACGGAAACGCGTAATAATCCGATGCAAATGATTTACCCGAAATTCGCTACCAAAATTTATGTCCCCATCGGTCATGATGGGAAACGCAGTAAAAGTGTTTTCAAAGTAGCACACAGACGACCGGATACCAAAATATTTTGGCATCTGGATAGAACATATTTAGGAGAAACTCAAACCTTCCATGAAATGCAACTCGATCCTGAATACGGTGAACACACCCTTGTATTGGTTGACGAAAAAGGCAATCGTTTGGAACAGCAATTTACGGTACTTAAAAAAGAAAGGAAATGAATAAATATTCCATTTGGCTAGAGCCTGAGTCAGAAATAAAATCCGAATTACACCAACTCATTAAATCCGTTGCGAACCGTTTCGGAACATTTCCTTTTTTGCCTCATGTCACCTTATTAGGCGGACTAAAAGACATTGACGAAAAGGAATTAATTATTCAAACCGAATCCCTTATCCAAACACAAAATGAACTCATTTTAAAAACGGATGGACACCAAGGAGAAGCGTACTTTTTCCGTTCCTACTATTTCAATATAAAAGAGACTGATGAGTTAAATCAAATTCACTCATTATTCAAATATCATTTTTTCGGAAACGGCAACAAACACCCTGAGTACTGCCCACATTTAAGTGTTTTATATTCCAATATAAAGGAAGATAAAAAAATAGAAATCATCAATTCGGAAAACCTAGAAATACGATTCCCCGTCGTTTCTATTTGGAATACGACCATGCTCCACAAAGATTGGTATTGTGTCAAAAGGTTTCTTCTTAAAAACATTTGATTCTAGCCACAAAAATCCATCATCGAATCATTACCTTATCCGTCCCAACCTGTTTTTGGTCATCAAAAATTTGAATCATATACATTCCTTTCGGAAGATGAGCGACTTCCACTTTCGTACTTCCCGAACCATCCAATCTCCCTTCATGCACCAGGACACCTCTCATGTCCAACATCTGGAAAGTCCCCTCAAATGAAGTGATGACTTCAAACACTCCCGTATTCGGACTTGGTGCGATTTTCACATCAGATCTATTTTTCAGATATACCGGTACAACATTAGAGATAGAGACCGTTCCATCAAAATCCGTTTGCTTCAATCGATAATACGATTGTCCCATAAAAGGATTTTTATCCCTTGAATGATATTCAATTCTATTTTCAGAATTTCCGGCTCCCTTAACCACCGCTACCTCTTGCCAAGATCTGGCATCCTCTGATTTTTCAACCGTAAAAAAATCATTGTTTACTTCGGTTTCTGTCGTCCAATCCAGAACTACTTCTGGGTATTCCGCTTTAGCGGAAAAAGATAATAGCTGAACGGGCAATAGTGGGGTCGATAAATCGCTGACCGAACCAATAGTAATATATCGGGTACTATTCAATGGAATAATGGAAGGGTTGATGCCGGATATGATAAAGGAACCTGCTGTAATATTAACATCAGGAGGCCCGAAAACCATAGCGTCTGAGAAATCTCCGTCTGTATCGACTAATAATCGAATATCATTGATGTCAAATGAACCTGCTTCGTCCCATTCGATAACCAAGGAATAATCATCGATGAATTGATGATTTGTAATCTTCCATTCACGTTCTAAACGAGCCGGAATTCCTGCGGGTCGTTCCACATTACTCCCTGAAGCCGGGTCATACAATCGCCCTTGATCATGTCCGATTATTACACTTGAAGCATCAACAGATATATTGGAAACATTCAAGTTGTTATTCGCCTCCAGGTTTCCGGAATAGATTGAAATCAATCCAGTTCGGTCAATGGATTGCTTTTGCTCGAAAGTAGCCGCATCGTCCCTAGCAATACCGATCACATCATTGTGATAAGTCGGGTTTTCATCTGCATCCCAAATCAAATCCCCTCTTGAATTTACGTAATCTCCATTCATACCTCCTAGGGTATTATCCAAAGTATATGCATATTTGACTGCTAAGTATGATTCGATTTTATGCAATTCGGGTGATGCTAATTCTTGATTGCCCAAATAAACGACCACTTCGGCGATATCTCCATTGTAAAACAAACCACCTCCGGAAGAAGCGATAGATGTCGTACTGTTATTACCCGTTATCGAAACGGCGGTATTATCGGATATCAATGCTCGCCCATTTTTTCGAATGGTTTGCAAGTCAGTCGTACCGTCATGAGACGTCAATCCCCAAAGGGCATCACTCCCGGCAGTCAAGCCGGATGAAACGAACAAACGACCATCTCCCGAACTCAAACCGGCGTCCCAAAATACCATTTCATTACTCCAAGGCAAATGTGATGAAATGCTTCCACCTGACATCCCTTCTCTGAAAATGGTGGACTGATGTGGGTCGGCGTTCAACCGGGTAACGATAAAAATATTAACATCGGAATACGATCCCGTACCGGCTACACCTCCTGATATATCGAATTTATCATCTATCCCATCAAAGGTCAGGACAGGATTGTAATTCAAAAGTTTTGAGCCGGATTCTTGTAATACCGGCCCTTGTCCGGTCGCCAATCTGCTCCCGGGGGCTTGATCCCTCCACAAATTTACTTGACTACTCAAATCAGATGAAATATCCTTATCGGCGGAAAGCCAAAGTGCCAAATTTTCAAAAACACCACCCGGACCGGGGATAGGTAATTGTCCTAAGCAAATCCGGAGACCATCCTGAAGATCGACCCCATGAAAATACAAATCAGCTTGCCCTTCATAATCCATTTGTTGAAAACCATCATTGGGTATCGGCACCTCATCTGCGAAACTTCCATCATCATCAGAATCAATAAGTAATACGATTCGACTCAGGTCGGATATTGCAATGTCAGACAAATCAAAAGTCAAATCAACAACTCCCACATCAGCTAAAGAAAGAGCGGTATTGACTTCGCTGAATTTCCATATTTTTTCACTCCTCGCCACCAAGGAAGCAGGTACGTCCACCATTTCGGCGAAAGCCGCGGACATATTATTTTCTCCCCAAATCAAAAACTCGCCATCATCCAATTGTGTGGGTTGGTCTACGGTCAATAAACCTGTGCCTTTGGATTTCAAATGACTGTCATTACTATTTAGCCGACCAATACCGGCTACATGAAAATCAAAATCCCCATTGACCATTTCATCTTCATCATACAGATTATTTTGAATCGACAAACCTCCATACTTGGCACTCAAATAATTGTCCACCAGTATTTTTTGTGTGTTATTAATCGGCGATCTGTAAGCGATAACTTCATAAAAGTCTCCTGAAATCCTGCTTGTAACACTTCCCAATTCCCCTAGGGGAATCCCCTGACTATTGCTACCCACCGACAGTATCGAGGTGGTTCCATTTGAGTAAATTTCCAATTGATTACCGGCACAATCCGCATGAAAGGAAACCAGGTTATCCGCCCCGAAAACACATGGCAAAGTAGAGACATAATCCGTTCCGCCAACTTCAGAATATCCTAGGAATCCGGAATCGGATGTTTGCTCATATTTCAAAATGAAATCCGTATTTCCCAACAATGGATTTTCCGTTCCGCCGTCAATCGGATTCAAAGCGAAAAATACTGAGCCATAGGAATGGCTTTTCGAATCGACTCCGGTCAAAAATTGGGGATTGGCCGCTGATGCATCAAATTGTACCGAAGAAAAACCTCCCGCATTAAACATCGGTTGATTGGGTGCCAAGGATTCATAATGATCCTGATTGCCACTCAGGTCATTCCAACTATTAACGGCCGTACCATTCGTCGGCAAAGCGGTATCTCCTAGGAGTCGGCCCGCATCCAACCATAATGCTAAAGCGGATTCGCCATGACTGCTCCCTACGCCTCCCGGACCATCGAATGTATCATCTGCGGATACAAAATGCCCGGTAATATCAACATCAAGAATTGTATAGACCAAGCTATCGAAACCATTGGACGCAAGTCCTACATCACTAAAATGTGATATAGCCGCAGTGATATTATTGACTATGCTTCCATCCGGAAAAGTATAATTTTCTCCTGAACAAATCAGATGGGTTTCTATTTCGACGGAAGTCGATTTATCCAAGTAACCCAACAATTTGACGCTTTCAAGTTGTCCGTCATAAGGCAAGGGGGAATAAGTGTACAAATCGGTCGTTACACGATACGCTCCACTCGTGGATTTGATTATAAATAATGGAAAACTATTTTGAAAAGGCCGTAATTTCAAATTCAATCCGCTTGCAAAATCGGTTTCTATAGGGACTAATACACCGGCTTGATATTCGAAGCCATAGGCGATACTATCCACTTCCGTGGAAATTTTATTCCAAGGCCCGTAGTGTGTTTCATTGTCTAAATTTTCATTGATAATCGTTGACTTGATATTGTCAATACTCGAATCCAATATGAAAAAATTGCGAGCCCTAATTGCCTTTCCGGGGGTTAAATCAGTCCCCGGAAATTTTATGCCTTCAAAGACCGTATAGTCACGATTGGCGATACTTCCGGCATCACCTAATCGCAAAACACCTTCGTCATTGTCCATCAAAAGTCCCAATGAAGGAGCATTCCCCATCGCATCGGATGAAAAAGCCGCCCATCCTCCCGTATCTGATAACTGCTCCGAGTAGGAGGTAAAGTTGCCGGTTTGTTCAATGTAACTATGATCGGGTAAGGAGGCAAACCAATGATCATATGTCGAACGTCGGACTCCTCCCCAAGGGACATTGATAAATGTCATGGTATCATCACCAAAATTATACATCAATAAATCGACTTGAATCACGCCGTTTCCTAGGTTCGTATACCGTGTATAATACAGTAGGGATGAAGTATATCCGGAAAGCAAATGTCCGGAGGTATGGGCTTGTAATCCCCAATTCACAACGGTATAACTATTGTCATCCGGATTGTAATATTCGGCTACGATCGGAGAGTAAAACGGTTGGGTTTGCTCAGGCGTTCTCAAGTAAACTCCTGCTTGGTGAATGAAATAAGGCATACCTGCTCCCGGCATATTCAAAGCGCCATCGACGGCAACCATTTGCCAGACTTCATCTACCCAAGGAGCACTTGCCGGATATTGCGGAGGAACGGTTTCTCCAGCGGATGTCAGGAAGGAATACACCTGTCCACCTTTTCCCAATCTGAGCTCATAGGAATAGTCAGGATTCGTTGGATGGTCATATTTCAGAAGAGCATGATAAACATCTGTCTCCGAATAAGGAGAAGCCCAAAATGAGTTGGAAGCCACATAGGAATCAGTAAAGGAAAAACCGGAATTATCAAATGGGACAGGGCCGTCATTAGGAAAAATGCTTGTTGTTTTGAGACTGTCAACATTCTGGCTAAAGCCAAATAAATACATAAAGGAAAAGAGGGGTAAAAAAAAGAGTTTCTTTTTTACAAACATGATTGTACCTTTCATTAACTAGTTCACTGAGAATTTTGGTGTGTGATAAAGGTAATGAATTGTGATTTACTCCAAAATCAGAATAGATGTTATCACGAAATTTTTCGTATAGAAGACGAATCGTTATTTTGGGAATCAACAAGGCATTCGCCGCAAAGCATAGCCGTAGCTACGTTTAAGGGGAATAACGAAGTGG
>JAHDCE010000149.1 GCA_020630045.1 Saprospiraceae bacterium
GATTCCCTAGGATCATCACTCCAATTTGCGACCTAGAAGAAGATGCCTGCGAATCGGCCGGTGGTGAATACGGTGTCCAACATTATCGATTCATCGCTCAAATCACCCTTCCGGGAAATTGTCCCGACATTGAAATCGGGTTCAAAGACTGTTGTCGCAATCAGGCCATTTCGACGGTTATCAATCCTAGTGAGGAAGACTTTTATATTTCCACTTCTTTGAATACGGCGTATTGTAATTCATCACCTCTTTTCAATAACAACCCCACTCCGTTTATTTGTGTAGGACAACCCTTTAATTACAATCACGGCGTCACCGATCCGGACGGCGATCAGCTCGTATTCAGTTTGGTGGATTGCAAAGACCTCCCCAACAGCCCCATCGAATATTCACCCGGATTTTCAGGTGAAACGCCCTTGGTCGCCGATGATATACAAATCAATCCGACTACCGGTGCCATTAGTTTTGTACCGACCGCAGTCCAGGTAGGTGTATTGTGTGTATTGGTGGAAGAGTTCAGAGACGGACAAAAAATAGGCGAAGCGATTCGGGATATCCAATTCACCGTATTACAATGTACCAACGATACTTTCGACGACAACCTGATTCCGGTACTTTCCGGCATTAATGGCAGTGCGGATGCCACCGGTGTTTCCGGAGATTACGAGGCGACGATTTGCTACGATACGGAATATTGTTTCACCATCGAAGCATTCGATCCTGACACGCACAATATCGAACTTTCATGGAACAGCAGTATTGAGAACGCGGATTTGATTTTTGAAAACAATGCGACACCCAGCGCATCCGCCACCTTTTGTTGGACGCCTTCTATTGATGAATTGGGCTTTCATTTTTTTACGGTCACCGCTATGGATGACGCTTGTGATATCAGAGGGGTCAATACCTTTACGTATGTCATTAATGTATCTGACGGATTGTTGGATTTCACTTATGATGAAACGGGTGTATCCTGTCCGGGAGGGACAGATGGTTCGGCGACATTGACGATTAACGACCCGTTGATATCGCCTACAATCATTTGGCAAACTTCTCCTGAACAAACGGGATTGACCGCCACCGACCTTTCCGCAGGTGTATATCAAATCATCGTCAATGATGATGCTTTGGAATGTGAAAACACCATCATTCAAATTGAAATAACAGAACCCGAACCTCTAGGAGCGGAAATCACTGATAATTATACTTCGGTAACTTGTAATGGGTTCTCAGATGGCGTGTTGGCCATTTCGCCTTTCGGCGGAACCGCCCCTTATACATTGGACTGGGAGGACGGCAGCACTGACTCCACATTAACGGATTTGCCGGCAGGCATATATCCAGTTACTATATCGGACGCCCTGGGTTGTACCCTTGAAACGAGTTTTGCCATGGAAGAACCTCCTTCTATATTATGGGAGACGGATGTCAGTAACTACATGGGATATGAAGTCAGTTGTCCGGATGGTTCGGATGGTTTTATCTCCTTGGAATTGGGAGGGGGAAGCCCGCCTTTCGCTTATACGTGGTCGAATGGGGCAACCGGCTCAGAAATTTTAAATATCAGCCCGGGAAGATACACCGTATCCGTTACGGATGCCAATGGTTGCATTGATTCGACGGCATTTATACTGGAGGCTCCCCTGCCAATGGAATGGGACTTCAATACGACACCGACCACTTGCTTTAACACTCGGGACGGACAATTGGAGATGAGCCATATCCAAGGCGGCGTAGCTCCTTATTATTGGAATACGGACGGTAGCGTTTTCTTTCCGATGATTGAGGGGAATTATACCATACCAAACCGACCCGGCGGCCCTACGCTTATTCAAATACGAGATGAGGTAGGATGCTTGTTCATAGACACCATTATTATTGATTCTCCGGATTCATTATTCGTTGAAATATTACCGGGAGATACGCTGATTCGACTAGGAGAAAACATCCAACATTCTTTTGTAACGAATGCTCCTACTCCTTACAGTATCGCATGGTCTTCCGAGGTGGACTTATCTTGTATGGATTGTCCTGTTACGAGTAGTTCGCCGGAAACCAACAGCACTTATAGTATTGAAATAAGAACTGAGGAAAACGGATGTACAGCTACTGGGTCCGCCAAGATAATAATCGATACTGATGATAGTGTTTTTGTCCCCAATATTTTCACCCCTAACAATGATGATTCGAATGATATTTTATCCGTTTTCGGCAATACGGTTTCGGTTCGTTCCATTGTAGATTTTAAAATATTCAACCGCTGGGGCGGAATGGTTTTCCGGAAGGAAAATATCAATATGAACGACCCGACGGATGGATGGGACGGAAAGCAAAATGGACGCTCCGCTCCACAGGGGGTTTACACTTATCTCCTAGAAGTCGAATATTCCGACGGAAGTCGAAACATCTTAAAGGGGAACGTGACGTTAATTCGATAATACTCCCTAGATTCTTATTCAAATATGAAACTTATCCGACCATGTAAAAACATGGGATGGATTTAGATTTGTATTGGAGGGCAATGGGAAGTTGTCGGATTTTTAATGTTGACTTATTTAGAGTTATGGAGTAAAAACCCAGCCACTTTTATGAAGGTCTTTTTACAGTGCTATATTTTGTCATTTCTTATTATTTCATTTCTAATATACAAATCGATTATTTCATCCAATAAATGAATGGGTATTTCCCACAAATAAAGCCCCTTACTTTCAGAAACAACCCGGAAGGCGTCCCCTTTCATTGAAAAATTCGACAATGCTTCCTCGACAAATGGCAGATGAGAATCATTGATAATATTTTCACTAAAGAATGTTCGAAACTTACCATTTTTTATGCCTAAAGCAAATCGATGCCAATAATGAAAATCCATTGTTTTGGAATATTTTGAAACACCTTCGATTTTTTTATATCGATCATAAGACCCAATCGCAAAAAGACCGGGAGATGAATGCTTCTTACAACTAACTGTATAAGAATATCCATAATCTATGAGAAATTCTTTTTCTATCGCGTTAAAACATTTAATAAACGTGAATTCGGGAATATTGCAATCAAACCAAAAAACATGAGTATTCAAAATGTCTTTTTCATGACTCAGGTAATAGCCTATTTTATTCCAATCTGAATGAATTGGAATGGAAATATTTATATGAGTTATCTCCTCTAAACTCAGGTTCATCCAAGAATCTCCAAATCCTGAAGTCGTCCGGAATTTATAATCGTCAAAATCCCATCTATAATCCTGTACTCCGGCCTCCGCCTGAATAAATGAAATGATTTCACTTACTCGACCTTTTTGAAGTGGATTTTCTGTACCTGAATCCAAAGAATGAAATGCAAAGACCTTGTATTTTTTCCTTCTTCTAAAGATTGACATTATCCAATTTTTCATTTCAGCTGCCTTCATCCAAAGGATGGGAATCAATTACAAGTCCCCCCCGTTCCTACAACTGTCAATTTGAAATTGATAAATTTCAGCAAAGCTGGTTTCAATATTATCATCCTATGAATACTTAAATATCATTACGCAGCTTTCGGCAATTTGATAATAAACGTCGTGCCCTCATTCAACTGAGAACTAACGCTAATGTTACCATGATTCAAATCGACCAGTTCTTTCACCAAATGGAGTCCAAGGCCGGTTCCTTTTTCACCTTTTGTGCCTTGGGTCGATTTTCCTTCTTGCAATAAGAAGAGTGTCCGGGTTTTGTCCTCGGGTATGCCTACGCCGGTGTCCTTGACATATATGTCAATGCCGGTTGCGCTTTCTTGGCAAGATAGGGTAACCGTCCCTCCTTCCGGTGTATATTTGATGGCATTGTCCAACAAGTTCCGGATGATGGTGAGCATGCTATTTTTATCCGCGAATATTTGGGTCCCTTCCGGAATTTCCGAAATGATTTCGATTTCTTTGGCTTCCGCCAATCTGCCCAAAACCACTTTTGTCTCCCGGATGATTTGATTGAGATCCAAGGATTCCGGATGGATACTGATGGCCTCTTTTTGGGTGAGCGCCCATTTGAGGAGGTTATCCGTCAGCGAAGTCAATCCAAGTGCATTGGTTTCTATCGAATCCCCCAGTTCCTGAACCCGTTCATAATCTTCTTTTTTCAACAAATAATTCACTTTCCTAGCAATTCCTTGGAAGGCATTGGCCGGTTTTCGGAGGTCATGTCCTAGGATGGCGAATAGCCTGTCTTTGGTATAATTGGTGCGTTCCAATGCTGCTTTTTGCTCGGAAATCAGGTGGTTCTTTTCTTCCAGCAAGGCATTGGCTTTGGCTTTGTTGCGGAAGTTTCTGTAAGCTAAAAATGCTAAGAGGGCTAGTAGAGTCGCACCGATTCCCAAGCCCATCTGAATCAGTTTTTGCCTTTCCAAATCAGCTTGGTATTTAGCATCTTTGATTTCTTGCTCTTTTTCGTATTTGTACTCTGTGGTGAGACGTGCAAATGAAATTTCACGATCTTCATTGAAAAGTGTATCCCTAACGACCATATATTCTTCCAATGCTGCGAGGGCGGCTTTGTCGTTGCCAAGTTTTTTCTCCGCCTTGTAGATACAATCACATACGTTTTGAAGGTCTTTATTGATTTTATTTTGTATGAGAATATCTTTGGCCTTCTTACAATAATCTAAAGCTGCCGCCTCGTTTTTTTCATACATTTCTATTATTCCTGCATATAAATACGCAGGGGCTAATAGAGTAGGGAAAGTAGTCTTTTTTGACAAACGTGTCAGTTCATCAACATAAGATTTAGCGGTAAGCGTATCTTTTCTTTCAAAATAAAACTTCACCACCTCCGGAAGCACAGACATTTTATCTTCAATGATTTTTAGGGAATCTGCTAAATGAAGACTTTTTTCATGGTATCGTAATGCTAGGATAGAATCCCCTTTTAGGGATTCCATTCTTGCTAAATTGCTATAGGAATAAATTTGCCCGTGAAAGTCATTTACGCTTTGACTTTTTTCATGGCCTTTTTTAAAATAGATTTCCGCTTCTTCGTAGTTCTTAGCTTTTTCTTCAACGATTCCCATAGCAATGTATATTTGGGCTTCATCCTTGGGCTGGTTCATTTTTTGAATGATTTTAATGGCATCCTTATAGTAATCCATAGCCATTTTAGTCGAACCGTTTTCCCTGTAATGTTTAGCTAGGGCTTGTTTTGCATATAGTTCATATTCCAAATTATCATGTTGCTTGGCGGTTGCTAAAACCTCTTCTAACTTTTGTACTATTTTCGAAGAATTACCCATTGAGATATGGCTACGGGCTATATTGAATTTTGTCATTAATACAGCATCCCATTTTTTTATTTTTTGAAAAAAGGTTTCTGCTTTCTCAAAATACTTTGCGGACTCCTTCGGGTCTTGATTGATGGCATGATAAACGGCCAACAAATTATAGGCTCTTCCCTTATCGATATCTCTTCCATTCACCAATGCCAGATCCAGATTTTCCCGAATCATTATTAATCCACTATCAATTTTAATGGATAAATAGCCGCCACGACTAATGAGTTTGGTATGTGCCTCTAACCGAGTCGAGTCTTCTTGGTTGGTATCATTCCAAATATTGCGAAGGGAATCCAATACCGGGTTTTGCGCTGAACTGGTCAACGGGTTTTGTTGAAATAAGAAGGTCAGAAAAAGCGCTTTTAAGACCAAGAGTGGGATATTGTTTTTCATAAGATTTAATTATTGAACTTTCATGTCTGAGCAAAGCTATTTCCAAAACTCCCACCATTTCTTCGGGGACTTTTCCGAAGAGTTTTCTTTTTTCATCAGTGCTTCATTGATTTCTTGATCTTCCTTTCTTGAGTTTATGAGCATTTCCATTTCTCTTTCATAAAGTTCGCGTTGCCAGGGTTCTTCCTCTTCTTCAGACACGAATATGGAAACAAGGTCATCATAATTTTCACTTAGAAAGGCATCCAATATTTCAAATGATTCTTCCGTCCCGAATTCACTTGAATAATCTTCACCGCCCAAATAATAATCCTGATTAAATACATCGTGGGCATTTGAATCATCTACAAGTAAATCTTCGCCGATATCATTAGGCGTAATATAAGTAATATAAAAGCCTTCTAGGGCTGTATTACCGAACCCTGACATGATGATTCTTTTCCTGTTTTTCAAACTGATAAAATCCAGATTGGGACTATAATGCTCTATCTCTTTTTGTATCTCTTCCGCCCAGTTATGATTTTTAACCAAACTGACGACTTCATCTCTATCTACTGATTTTTCGATGTGTTCAATTTCTTCTTTGTCAGGATAGCAAATCGAATATTTGTACTTCATTATCGGTGGGTTCTATAGATTTCATTCCTTATCAGAAATAATGTATTCAAAATCTTTTCTTGATCCGGTTCAAAAGGTAACTGATTTTTTTCATTATCCGCAGCCAAAGCGTGAATTCTTTCTACTCGTTCATCAGCCATTTTTATCAGGTCTTCATATTCATATTTTCCACTTCGGACGCCAAGGAGGAATTCGCGGTCGGGTCGATGAACGATAATTTTTCCGGTAGCCAATATTTCTTCTGCCATTGCGAGGAGACGGAAGGTATGCATCATATTTTTCGCATCGTAATTTTTACCGTGTGAAATGGTGTTTTCATAGCGAGCGTCGTTGCGTTTATCGACCCAGTCCCAATATGCTTTATAGTCTTTACAATATCGGGTATAACCGTCTTTGTTGAAATGTAAGTAATTGACCGGTTCCAAATCTTTAGGCACACTACTCAACGCTACCATATTAGAGTTACTCCCCCGCTTGACGACTCCTGAAAAACCTAGGCTATCAGATTCGTCATAAAACAATGCGTACATGTTGTGCATATTGGGCACTTTGACCAAACCACATTGTTCTTGCACCCATTTTTTTTCTGACAAATATTGTAATAAGGAAATCGTTCCTTGCTGACGAAATACATGACAAAATTGTAACAATCCCTTTCTTTCCTTATCCATAGGGTTGTGTATTTTTTTATTGAGTCCTCGGGCTTTTCGTATTTGCGTCATTGCATATCCCGCAAATGTATCTTTGCATTTCAAAGATAAAAACATATCGGGTGTCAGCATGTCCATCACCGGATGTTTGACTAATATTTTATCCGTATCGGTAGCTAACATCTCCAACAAGTTGGGATTGTTTTTTGACAATAATTCTACGAATCGGCCAAGCTCATAATATACTTCGTCATTTTTTTCATCGGCGACTTGGGGGACATAATTCCAAGTATAATATTTTTCCGGAGGAAGGATAAAAACGCCCTTGTAATCCGTATCGGATTGGGGGGTATCCAATCCGTAGGCTTTGCTACCTGAAATACATTTGTATATGATTAAGTTTTGATTTTCTAAATCTTGGATGGTCATTGGGTTCTATTTTCTTTTTGTATTAGATATTATCACGATTTTTTTTGTATGAAAGACGAATCGTTATTTTGGGAGTTACACCTGCATCATTATACCGAAAGGGTAAAGGGTGAAATAGCCATTCATTTTCGAATAATATTTGTTTTCTATCCGGGTGTTGTTCAATTTTAGAGCTAAGATATATTGATAATTATAAACCAAATATTTCTGGGGCGATTCCAAGGGCTGCATATCCAATTCGGCATCTATATTATTAATTAGTTGCCTAGCGGCCGTTTCCATTTCGTCTTCGTTCATATTGAAATAACAAATCGACATTTGTAGTGCATCGTAAAACAATTTTAATTCGGTGACGTACTTGGTGATTCTTCTTTTTTGGGATAGGGTTCCGAGTAAATGTTCTACATCTTTTAGGTAACCACCCCACTTGGGTTGTATGGCTTCGGCATAATGCACATGTGCCCAAAGATGATCCGGGTCTGTCTCCATAATTTTATTAAAATGATATTCCGCTCCTTCAAAATGCGATACTCCCATAGAGAATCGTATCAACCGAGCGTGCGCTTCGATTCCTATCCGGCCTTCTCCATTGATGGCATTTAAAAATTTACCCGACAATTCTTGTAGATCATGAAAATCATTTCGTTGTTCGGGTGATACATATTTTGCTAAATTGAATGTTCTGGCCACCCAAGCGCTATGGTTATAAAATATCCCCAATGCCAGTCGACTTGCATCTGAATCGGGTTTGGCTTCGATCCATTCCAACAAACTCTCTTCTTTAAATGTGAGACCGATAAAATCCATGACTAAAGTCAATAAATCGGGGTCGAAAGATTGAACTAGTTTTTCGGCTTCGTCGAAACGACTTTGTTTTAAAAGGTCGGCAGTCGTCTTGGCTTCGATCAATCCGAAGGAATAATCCATACGCTTTTGTCCGGTTAATTTGTCTCGGTTTTCCCAGATGACCTGCAATACAATAATCACTACAATTATCAGAACAGCAACAATTATATTCATGAGTAATTTCGTTTTAAAGATTTAATCAGAAAAAAAATTTGAATAACTAGCAATTTTCTCCCTGAGCCTTTCAGC
>JAHDCE010000150.1 GCA_020630045.1 Saprospiraceae bacterium
CCTTACCGGCCATCGAAGGTGTGGTTCGAACTTGGCAGGAACAGTATAAGGAATTGGGTAACCTTGAAGGAATCAATCATGTCCAGATATTTGAAAACAAAGGAGCGATTATGGGATGTAGCAATCCGCATCCGCATGGACAAATATGGGCGCAATCATCCATCCCGGGAGAAGCATTGAAAAAAGGGATTCGACAGTCAGAATATTATCTGGAAAAACGGCGGAGTTTGCTTGGGGATTATTTGTCGCAAGAGTTGGAGAAAAAAGAACGCATCATCCAAGAGAATGAGCATTTCGTCTCCTTGGTTCCGTTTTGGGCGATTTGGCCTTATGAAACGATGATCGTCCCCAAGCAGCAGATGTCCCATATCGGGGAGATGGATCGTGTACAAGTATCGGCTTTCGCCGAAATATTGAAAGATTTGACCTTGCGGATGGATGATATTTTCAATTGTTCGTTCCCTTATTCATCTGGTATTCATCAAGCACCTACAGATGGGCGTTCGCATTCGGAATGGCATTGGCACATGAGTTTTTATCCGCCCTTGCTCCGTTCCGCTACAGTGAAGAAGTTCATGGTGGGATATGAAATGTTCGGAAATCCGCAAAGAGACATCAGTGCCGAACAAGCGGCGGCAAAAATCAAAGCTTGCCAAGGATTGCTCAAATACACATAAATGACCTGACATGGATATCATCAAAGGAGTGAAGAAAGATATCGCCTTCCGGCGGATGTTGGAAAAAACTTGTACGGAGCAGCCGGATATGTCTTTAAAAGATTTTATTGCTTCCTTGCCGGAAAAAGGTGAGGAACTTGCCCCCTCCCCTTCTCTAATCGTGCTACAATTATATGGGCTGATCGTTTTTCCTTGGGAAAAATGGAAAAGGGATTTGAAGAGAAAAAATGAATTGAAGAAAATCGACCCGTTTGAATGGGGAAGGTTCCGCATTTTGAATTTACCTAGGAAAATGGCGGGAAAAAAAATACGGTTGGATTTTGTGTTGGAAAAATTGCGGAATGCCATCGCCCATGCCCAAATCGGATACCGTGAAAAAGACGGCTTTATTTTTAGGGACAAAGACGGCACCGCCTTGTGTTTCGACAAGGAGGAACTCAGGAGGTTTACGGAATCATTGGCTGCTTTTGGATAAAACGTATTACGGTCAAAACGGATTGGTATTATTTGTGTCTCAATCCTAAACGCTTGTTCAATCTTTTTCTTCGAATTCTCATTACGGGCCATCATTCATGGGTCATGGTTTTCCCTGCATTCGCAATATTTCTATCTTTGTCCGGATTGCTAAATTTCCAATCAATGAAACGCTGATGATTAAGGTAGGAATCATATTCGGAGGACCATCTAGGGAACGGGAAATTTCATTTGCCGGCGGGCGTACCGTATATGACAATTTGGACAAATCGTTGTTTGAAGCTGTTCCCATTTTTGTGGACAGTTTGAAGAATTTCATCTTGTTAGATTGGCAATACCTGTACAAAGGAACCATCCGCGATTTTTATCCACCGGTGAGTTCATTACCCGCTTCACCGCATGGCTTCCAAGTTTATGTAGAAAGTCTGTTTCCCTTGTCGGAAAATGAGTTGGACGAGATGATTGGAAAGGTCGGACGGAAGTTGTCTTTAGAAGAGTTGTCGGAAGTGATGGATATCGCATTTTTGGCGCTTCACGGAGAATATGGCGAAGACGGACAAATCCAAGGAATTTTGGATGGTTTGGATATACCTTTTACCGGAAGTGGTATCCGTGCCTGTACGATTGGTATGGACAAGGCTTTTCAAAAAAAAATGATGGATGCCGGCGGATTCGCTACTCCCGCTGTAGAGGTGTTGACTAGGGAGCAGTGGTGGTCCGGTAAATCTCCCTTGGAACATTATGAGTTCGCCAAGGAGAAAATCGGGTTTCCTATGGTCATCCGACCGGCCAACCAAGGATCATCCATAGGCGTATCGATCATTGACGAAACGGAAGGAGTCGAGGGCTTCGAACGTCTTGTGGATGCGGCATTTTTCCGGAAGGAAATATTCAAAACCGAATGGGATGAACTAGGAGAAGAAGGAAAAGTCGATTTCATGCGTGAATTGACGGATATCCGAAGCGGACTCGGGTTTCCTCTTGTCGCGGACTTCGATTTGAAGTCGGATGGAAGCGAACGGGAAGCATCGACCACTTATTATCATCCGGAGCAGTTGTTGTTTGATTTGGATGTATTTTTCAAGCGGCATTCATATAATATTTATGTGGCTTTGGAAGCAGTGCAAACCGAGCAAAGGGTCATTTTGGAAAGCTTTATCGAAGGCAAGGAATTTTCTTGTATCGTCTTGCGTCAAGATGACGGAACGGTGACCGCACTCCCTCCTACAGAAATCGTAAAAGGAAAAGAAGTATTTGATTATCGCTCTAAATATTTGCCTGGACTTTCAAGAAAAATCACGCCCATCGAACTTCCGGACGAAGCGATTGAAGCCATCCGCAAGGAATGTGTTCGACTGTTCGAATATTTGGAATTCAATGTGTATGCGCGGATTGATGGTTTTTATGGAAACGGGGGAGAAATATTTTTGAACGACCCCAATACGACATCCGGCATGATGCCTTCGTCATTCTTTTTTCATCAGGCGGCGGAAATCGGATTGAATCCGAGTCGTTTTTTGACTTTCCTGATTCGCAACTCTGTCAAGGAACGGATGCAGACCCGGATGCGAAACACATTACAAGAAGTCCGATTCCAAGAACGATTGGATGCGAATATATTGGCTTTGCAATTTGAGGCCAAGGAGAAAAAACGCATCGCCGTCATCATGGGCGGTTATTCGTTCGAGCGTCATATTAGCGTAGAAAGCGGAAGGAATATTTTTGAAAAATTGGCTAGCTCGGACAAATACGAGCCCATTCCTGTATTCTTGACGGGCGACTCTGAGAATTATGACTTGTATCAAATACCGATTAACCTTTTGCTCAAAGACAATGCGGATGATATCCGGGATAAGGTTTTATCTTTCAAGAAGCACCCTATTGTCGAAGGCATCAAGGAAGAATGCGGGGCGTTGACAAAAAAGTACGCTTCCAGTCATATGGTTTTTGAGCCCGTACTTTTGTCCTTCGAAGCTTTGGCGGAACAAGTGGACGGGGTATTCATCGCTCTACATGGACGTCCGGGAGAAGACGGGGATATCCAGCAAAAATTGGAAAAGGTCGGGTTGCCCTATAATGGTTCGGGACACAATTCGTCCAGTATCACCATTAATAAGTACGAGACTTTACAAACCTTGAAACAACACGGTTTTACCGTAACGGAACAGTACTTGAGCCGGCAATCGGATTTTGAGGCGGATGCTTCGGCGGAGATGGATAAAATCGAGGGCATGTTCCCTTATCCCTTTATCGTAAAACCCGTGGACGACGGTTGTAGTTCTGCGGTAAAGATGATAAAAAATAGAAGCCAACTGGATATTTTCCTTCAGACCATGTACCGTGATTCGGAGGAAATATCAGCCGATGCCAGAACGACTTTAGGTCTAAAATTCAACGAGGAATTTCCTAGGAAAGATGTGGTATTGGTAGAAGCCTTGATTCAGGCGGAAGGCGCGCATCATTTCCTAGAAATAACGGGTGGAATGTTGACCCATCACCAGGAGGATACGAGAACCTATGAGGTGTTCGAACCATCGGAAGCATTGGCTACGGGAGAAGTCCTTTCACTTGAAGAAAAGTTCTTGGCGGGAGAAGGACAAAATATCACCCCGGCGAGATTTTCGAAAGACCCCAAGGCCTATTCCGCTATAGCGGAACAAGTAAAAGATACATTGAAACGAGCTGCCAAAATCCTTGACGTGAAGGGATATTGCCGTATCGATGCATTCGTGCGCATCCGTGAGAATCATGATGTGGAAACGGTGATTATTGAAATCAATTCCCTTCCGGGAATGACACCGGCCACTTGTATATTCCACCAGTGCGCCATAAATGGTTATAAGCCTTATCAATTCATTGACCAAATATTAGAATTCGGATTCCATGAGCGAAGAAATTAAACCGGGATTGCCCAAAAGGATATTTTTATTTTTGACCAGTTGGATATTCTGGCGGAACATATTGATGATGGTCGCCGTTTCGGTCATCATGTATTTTATGTTGTTTCAGATGTTGAAATGCGGAACGAATCACAAGCAGTCGTATGAGGTTCCCAATTTTGTAGGCATGCCTTTGGACGATGTCTTGGATGAGGCGGACAAGAGGGGATTTCACTTTAATATCGAAGTGACCGACTCCATGTTCATCAAGGATCAACGTAGAGGCATTGTCTTGAGTCAAACGCCGGATCCGGAAGCACGAGCCAAAGATGATCGGACGATTTATTTGACCATCAATAGTTTTACACCGCCCCAGATTGATGTTCCTCCGATCAAATATGGTGTCCCTGTTAAAAACTTGATGTCTCGACTGGAAGGTTTCGGACTGGTGCCTGTGATTGTGGAGAAACGTTTTGGTTATCCTCCGGGAACATTAGTGGAAGCTAAATATAATGGTAAGGTTATCGTGAGTAGGAATGTGGAATTCAAGCCTTTCCAAGTTCCTTCCGGATCGAAAATAGAATTGGTGGTATTGGAGGAATCGAATGCCGGCAATACGGATATACCGGATTTGGTGTGTAAAACCTACAGCGAAGCGATGTTCCAATTGAAAAGCGGGCATCAATTATCCTTGGGTTCTATCTCAATTGATGCTTCTGTAAAGGATACGGCCAACGCCTTTGTTTGGCGACAGTTGCCTCCTTATGAGCCGGGCCGCCCCATTCGTATCGGGGAACAGATCGATATCTTTTTGACACAGAATCCACCTACGAATTGTCCAAGTAGATAACATCTATTATCCTTCTTGTTTTTTATCGGCTTTAAACAAATGGACGAACCTGTCGAATATCCGTTCGATGAATCGGCGGCTTTCGGTTTTTATTTCGGCGATACCGGGTAGTTCTTGTTTAAATTTCAGTTCCTTACCGAATGTGGTCAGGAGTCCTTTGGGAAGGGCGACGTCCACTACATATTTGTGGTCAATGGGCAGGTGTGAAATACTTTCTACCTCACCTTTTACAATACCGAATTCCGAGCTGGGGTAATCGAATAATTTGATATTCACTTCTTGGCCGACTTTGACTTTGCCAGAGCCTTTGGTGGGTAATTCGATGCGACCTACTATTTCTTTTTTTTCCGCTACGATGGCTAAGATGTTTTCCCCTTCGGAAACGATTTGTCCTTCATTGTATTCAGTGTAAAACGAAACCTTGCCATCTACCGGAGAAGTTACTAGATATTTGTCTTTCCATTCTTCAATACCTGCCAATAATGCATTGATGCTTCCTTGTAGCTGAAGGAGCCTGGAGTTGATTCCGCTGACAGTTCCTCTTTGGATATCAAGTTTTTCTTTTTCGTAGGTTTCAATCCTGATTTTCGCTTCTTCGACTTTTTCTTTTTGTGTTTCCACTTTGGCCGGAAGGCCATCACATGTAGTTACGATTCTGCGATAATCCTGATAGGTGAATATATTGATTTGATATCCTTCCCAATACCTTTTCTTCCTTGCGGGACATTCATACAATTGCCTGTCCAATAGTTGTCTTTTACGCTCAGCGTCTTCTACGACTTTCCTTTGAGCACGAATCAGGGCTTGTAGTTGTTCAACTTGTTTTTTATTGAGACCAGAGTTGGTTCTTGATCGATAATTGTTGTAGTCTTTTAAAAATTCCATGTATGGAATGCCTAAAGTCCCGAGTTGTAATCCATCATCTTTTTTGAAGAATGAGTTCCTGACTCCCGGGGCTTGTTGCAGTTGTTTCAGTTCAGCTTCTAGGGCAAGGATATCGGAGTATCGCCCGTCTTCTCCTCCTAGGGTCATCAGGAGGTCTCCCCGCTTGACGATTTGTTTGTCTTCTACAAAGATCTTGTCTAAATGACCATCTAAAGTAGCGGTGATGGGCATGGGTGGGCTTGGTGTGGTGACTAATATTTCCGCCCCCACTTTATCAGTGGATTCGAAAAAATAGGACAAGGCCAACATGGCCAACAAGACCAATAAGACAATTACCGTCCCCCAGCGCACGATCCATTTGGGTGGAGTTCCCAAAATTTCTTGCACCTCGTCGCTACGGAGTTGAATGTCTTCGTGTTCTTCCCTTTTTTCACTCATATTACAAAAATAGCATATTCAAATATTTTGCCGGGTAATTAAATTTATCATCATTCCCTAATTACAGAAGATGCCCCTTAAACGTAGCTACGGCTATGCTTTGCGGCGAATGCCTCGTCTATTCCCAGAGTAACGATTTGTCTTCTATACAAAAAATTTCGTGATAACATCTAGAACTTATTCAAAAATAGTTTGCAATAAAACAGCGGCCCCGTCGATAAATCGACGGAGCCGCCCCAATATTCCGCCTCAGCGGAACTACATTTCAGGTTGTATCCTTATGGTCGGATTTTCACGAGCTTCATATAATCTGAAGTTCCTTTTTCCGTCACCATTCTGATAAAGTAATCTCCGGTTGGTAAATTATCTATATCGAAGCGGATTTGGTTGACTCCGGCATCAAAAGATGTCGCCATGGATTTGACTTTCTGTCCGCTGGCATTGAACAATTCAACTCGCCCGTCGCCTGCTTCATCAGCATGGTAATCAAGAGTCACCAATTCGTTGAATACAGGATTCGGGAACAGGTTCATGACCTCGATGCCTTTGTGGCAATCCAACTCGACCACGATAACATCCGTGAATTCAAATGCTCCGTCGAAATCAACTTGACGTAATCGGTAGAAATATTTACCATCTCCGGCATCCGAATCAACAAATCGGTAGTCGATAGGTGTCACGGAGTTTCCGTTTCCTTTCACCGTGCCTATGATTTCAAAATCACGTCCGTCCGCACTTCTCATCACTTCGAAGTATGCATTATTCGTCTCGGAAGCCGTACCCCATAACAAGGAGACATCACAATCTTGAACCTTTGCACGGAAGTAAGACATTTCAACAGGAAGTGTATTGCTCGGATCGAAGAATCCGGCATCCATCCTTGTTAGATTTGTCACTTCCGCCTTTTCATTCGGCAACGGCACATATACCTCTTCGATCATCATCGTCGAACGGTTCACATCACTATCTAACTCGTCGCTCGGTCCATTATTCGGGAATGTAGCTACAAAACCTGTCGGAATGTTTTCGAACTTGATGGAGTAGGTATAACCCATTGAAGCTAAAAACTTATATCCACCATCTTCCACACTAAGTCCATAGAAAGTTTCTCCTGTATAACCGGTTTCTATTTGTGAATCCAGACCTCTTGCGTGATCGAATAAATGAACGGTAATACCAGCCACCAACATGGAATCAACAGGTGCATCAGGATCCGGATTATCAATACCGTCATTCGGTAAGTTCTGAAGACCATCTGCTCCTACCAATTCAATCCAGGTACGTCCACCTACCCAGACGCCACGGTGAAGACCGGCATCGCGATCGGCGACCATATCCCTCAACTGGATTTCTGATGCTTCGATGAAGTCCCAGACAGCATCCAGTTCCCAGTAAGACATATCATTATCAACGGCGTCATCGGATCCGAAGTCAACACGTGAAGGTACCAAATCCACCAAACCGTTGGCATTTGCGCCCAATTTGAACACCTTGACCGCAATCCCCATTTCTCCCGCTTTGAACAGTTCGTCGTAACGGATTTGGTGTGCAACCCTAACTGGCAATTCGATTGTGTATTCCCCTAGAGCGGTAGTGACAACTCCTCCTTCCAAAGTTCCTGTCGGTGTTCCGTCACCGGAAACGTACGCTTCCACAAAAACACCTTCCACATTGGTTTCCAATGCTTCTTGGGTACCGCTTGCATCCGCTTCATACCAAACACGCCCTTGCAACCTTACCGGACTGCGATAGAAACCGGCGTCGATATCGACCGAATTACCGTATCGGAATTCAGATAAAGAGATGTACTTACCCATTGCGAATAAGTCTTTTCCTCCTGCATTGTCAAACCAATAATCGGCGGACTCGTTGACATTGATATCAGAGTCTAATAAATCACCTGCGGTCGCATCATCTTGCTTGGTCATCATCAAGTCTTTCAGACCTTCTGAATTGTCCTCAGGATTGATGTCTAGGAAGAAAGCGTCATTGTCACCGGCGTCTAAACCATCCCAGATTTTACGGAGGTCTTCAGCGGTCAATTCTATTAAGTAAGTACCGTCAATTTCCGTATCTACCGAACGGAATAAATTCGCGTAACTACCTATCAATTCACTTCGCAATGCTACCGGAACTTTACCCAAAGGCGTTTCACTTGCATCTTGGTCGCCCGCCTTGTCAGCATCTTCCCAGACATAACCGGTAATTCTCATCGTACCGTCCATGAAGCCGGCGTCGTAATCCAACCTGGCTCCGGGCACGACTAAACCGT
>JAHDCE010000151.1 GCA_020630045.1 Saprospiraceae bacterium
TTTAATGATTGAATGCGAATGACAATTCAAATATGAGGCGGGTATCCGCCCGGATTTGAAAAATCCCATGAATTGCAATTATTAGCACCCGAATAGTCCAAAAAGGTGAGTGAACTGTAAATTGCCGTTTGGGGAATATTCAATAGATGTTATCATGGAAAACCAGAACAATATCATTTTATCACTGTTTCCCTTCCATGAAGAATTATTGGATTATAGGAGCCTCATCAGGAATCGGCCGATCTTTGACTGAAATGTTATCGGAAAAAGGACATCGGGTTTATGCAACATATTGTAAAAATGAGTTCTCTCTTCAAGGAGTAGAATCACATTATCTCAATGTTCTGGATGAAAATTGGGACACTTCTTATTTGCCGGAAAGGCTAGATGGCTTGGTATATTGTCCGGGGAGTATCAATTTGAAGCCTTTTAAACGTATTTCTGCGGACGCATTTTTATCTGATTATCAACTTCAGGTTCTAGGGGCTGTCAAGGCTGTTCAAGCTGCTTTACCTCGACTCAAAACAGCACCTTCTTCAGTCGTGTTTTTTTCAACGGTTGCGGTGGGTACCGGTTTCAATTTCCACACCCAAGTAGCTGCCTCCAAAGGAGCTGTCGAAGGGTTGACCCGCTCCTTGGCCGCAGAGTTCGCTCCTACGATTCGATTCAATTGCATCGCTCCTTCCCTGACCGATACTCCCCTTGCGGGGAAATTGCTTGGCAATGATCAAAAACGGGAAGCTAATGCACAAAGGCATCCGATGAAACGGATAGGTGATCCCGAAGACTTGGCCCATGCCGCCGAGTTTTTGCTTTCCGAGAAAACTTCATGGATGACCGGGCAAATATTACATGTTGACGGTGGTATGTCCGCCATAAAATAAAACCTTATGTTTAAGTTTTTTAAAAAGAAATCGGAACTCGAAAAGTTGCAAGACGAATACAAAAAAATGTTGAAAGAAGCCTACCAGCTTTCACAGACCGATAGGAAGAAAGGAGACGCAAAACAAGCGGAAGCAGAAGAACTTTGGAAGAGAATCGAAAAACTCAAATTGGTAGAGAATAAATCTTGAATTCAAGTGCTTCATAAAAGTATTGTCTCAGAAAAAAGATATTTTGGGAAATGTTTTGCCTAGAAAAAATATTCCTTCTTTTATTCTGTGTTTTCCTTGTATTCCGATTAGACGCTCAAAATAGTCCATATGAATTGAGCTGGAAAGTTGACGGCCCCATATTAGGAACCGGACTAGGATTAGTAGGAACTTACATTTACATGGAATCCAATACGAAGACTTTAACGGAGAACGACATCCTTACATTGGATGCCAATCAAGTTCCTCGTTGGGAAAGGTGGGCGACCCGATATGATTCGAAGGCTTCTCGCAAAATGACCGATTATATCATGTATCCATCATTCGCCATGCCGACCACTTTATTGGCTTCCGCCAAAATAAGGAGTGATAAATGGACGGTGCCTGTCATGGCCATCGAATCTATGGTATTAACGGCTTCGTTCACCGGACTCACCAAGGCGACTGTTTTAAGAACCCGGCCCTTTGTTTACAATGATGCAGTAAACATGGATAGAAAACTAGAAAAAGAAGCACGATATTCTTTCTTTTCCGGGCACACCGCCCAAGTAGCCAATGCGACATTTTTTACGGCCAAAGTATATGCGGATTATTACCCGGATTCCAAATGGAAGCCTTTGATCTGGACAGCAGCAGCAGCACTTCCGACAGCAACGGCCCTAGGCCGTATTTTCGGTGGAAAGCATTTTCCCCTTGACGTAATCATAGGATATGTGCTAGGAGCCGGAACCGGGTGGCTTGTTCCCCATTTGCATAAGAAAAAGCGAAAGTATACCAGAATAAAGCTGTAATGGTCTATTCAAAAATATGATATAAAGTGAAACGACCCTGGAACATAGTCGATGTGCCTATTTATAGCTTGGCAACTTATGCTGGCGGAAAAGTTAATATGAATATTTGTACATATGTCAACGCTATCAGCCGAAAACCCAAACTTTATAGTATCGGTATTGATCCGGAAACAACCACCTACCAACTCTTGTCAAAATCTGAAGTCGCCATCCTTCAAATTTTACATCAAAATCATATTACCTTAATCAAGCCACTAGGGAAAAGGAAAGGGATGGAGTTTGATAAAGCGGCTTATCTTCACAAAAATCAATGTTTGGATACTTGGCAAAAACATACTGTCCTAAAAGGAGCCTGTGCTTATTTACTACTCAGGAAAGAATCGGAGCTTGAGATCGGAGGCGATCATCGGATTTTTATCTTCAGTACCCTGAAATATTCCACCAAATCCGAAGAGGAAATACTCATGTTTAATGACTTAGTAGAGGCAGGAGTGATACTATAAGGAGTTTTAGACTCCATTTTTCTCAAAATCCACAAAAATAGAATCCCAAATTCCATTAAACTGTCGTTAAACCAAACCTTCCTGACTACGGTAGTTAACAGACCTTCAATAAATACAATATGTATTTGTGAATGCAAATATGTGTTTTATTCCTTTTCTTAATAAGTTGGTTTGCAGTGGTGATTGAAGCGTTTCTTCACTGTGACTTGTAACGTGCTATACTAGGATGTAGACGAATGTTTAATTTTTTTATTTGTTAAAATTGAATATGTGTATTAGGATTCCAATCCTTCAATAGTTGTAAACCTTCTTATATTGTGGTCGTGGAACTTGATAAAATCTACTTATAGCCTATTGTATAAACTGTTACAATTTCATTACTATGCTTACCAGATTAAAAACACTCGCGATACTGCTGCTAGGGCTGATGCTCTCTACTGCAGTGATCGCCCAGGACGAAAACAGAGAGTCCACCACAACTGATGCCCGTGAGCCGGGCTGGTGGACACTAGGAATCAATGCTGGTTCTGCCTATCAATCTTCAGACGTGTGCCGAGAGTACAATGGATGGGGGGTAGGACTTACACTGGCCAAAAATCTTTACTATAAGCCCGGGGCGCCCCTTTCATTCGACCTCAGGGGGCGATTGCTCTACACCCAAAGCTATGGTGATGATTTCGAACCTTCGACAGGACTCACATTCAATAATGCGGTCAATGGAACCGATCGTGAATTGGCCGGTGAACAAATTGTCGATTTTACCCCGGCAGGACAATACTACGCCAATCACAAAACACATATCGGAGAATTGGGACTTGAAGGTGTTTTTACCCTCAACCGATTACGTGAACGAACCAATTGGATCGTTTCCTTATATGGAGGTCTGAATTTGGATTGGTACAAATCCCTGACAGACCAAGTAGGAGTCGATGGACTACAATACGATTATTCCAGTATCTCAGGAGCGGATAGGGGAGATGTTTCTTCCCAGCTAGACGCCGTTCGTGACGGAACTTTCGAAACCACTGCTGATGGAAACAACGAATTCGGAACACTGACTTGGATGCCTTCGGCCGGTTTGGAAGTAGGTTATCAATTGACACCACGATTCTCTATCCATGCCGGGCATAAAGTCACCTGGTCAAGAACCGATTTCTTAGATGGTCAGGCTTGGACGGATGCTAACGAAGCTACCGGAGACAATGATATCTATCACTACACGAACCTAGGGTTTCGATGGATCATCGAACCCGGCGAACCTGAATGTCATGAACCCGAAATCGGTGTCAAATCACCAAGGACTTCACCTATTACGACAAATGACAGATATGAAACCGTCTTAGCTGATGTTCGCCACATCAACAGTCAAATGGATCTCCAATTGACATTGAATGGCCGTGAATTCGGAGGATACAAATACTCCAGAGGTTCACTTCGTGCGGATGTCCAATTGGAGCGCGGTCGCAATGACCTTGTAATTCGTGCCAGCAATGTTTGTGGTTCGGATACCGAAACGGTTACCATATTTTACGAGCCGGTGTCTACACCTCCGCCACCGCCACCTCCAAGCGGCAATCCTCCTAGAGTGGATATCACGAATCCATCTTCAGGTTCAACTGCCAATAATAGGAATGTTGATGTCCGAGCTACCGTAAGGGGAGTTTCCCGCAAGGATGACATCAGACTGTATTTGAATGACCGTACAGTAAGTTATTTCAATTACAATAGTTCAAGAGGAGAGGTTACGGCTGACGTAAGCTTAATCGAAGGAAAAAATACCATTCGTATCGTAGGTTCGAACACGTTTGGACAAGATGAGGACCAAACGGTCGTATACTATCAGGTACAAGAAAACAAACGTCCTCCTATCGTCAATATCCGAAACATTTCTACACCGACTCCTAAGACAGATCCGTCCAAAGGATTGTCAAAGGTAACTGCCGAAGTGAGGTATGTGACTAGTAAAAATGATGTGAAGGTTTATGTAAACGGTCGTCAAACGAACTTCTTCTCGTTCAACGCATCGACTGGTGCCCTTTCCGCAAATATTGAAGTGAACCAAGGAAACAATACCGTTCGTATCGTAGGTACGAATAAGGATGGTTCGGACGAAGATTCTAAATCGGTAAGGTATGATTACAATGCCCCTACCAATCCGAATACTCCGACGAATCCTACACCACCACCGCCTTCTACACCGAAGCCGACAGTGGATATCCGTACACCGAATAATAATGCGACACTATCTAATCCTTCCGCCCAAGTAAGTGCGGTGACGACTAGAGTGACCAGCAAAGCGCAAATTACGTTTTTCGTTAATGGTTCAAAGACCAATTCGTTCAACTTCAACGCTGCTTCGAATTCGATTAGTGCTAATGTACCTTTAAAAGAAGGAAGCAACACCATCAAAATCCGTGTTCAAAACCAAGGAGGAACGGATGACGACCAAGTAACGGTTCGTTATACCAAACCTGCACCGACGGTTCAGCCACCTACGGTGAAAATCGGACAGCCATCTAATAACAGTACGGTTTCAAAACCAACTGTGGCATTTGCGGCCAATACGACGAACATTACGGATAAGAACCAAATCACACTTTGGGTGAACGGTTCTAAAACGACATCTTTCCGCTTCAAAGCGGGAGCAGGTGGAGTAACTGCTGATGTACCTTTAAAGGAAGGAAGTAACACGATTAAAATTCGAGTACAGAATAGTGTCGGAACGGATGACGATCAAGTAACTGTTCGTTACAACAAACCGGCCGCTCCTAAATTGATTCCTGAGGTAGATATCACATCTCCTTCAAATGGAAAGACGTTCACTACTCCGGCTGCCCAAGTAGTTGCGAATGTGAAGCACATCTCTTCCAAGGGCCAAGTCACTTTCTTGTTGAATGGAAGTAAAACGACCGCCTTCAATTTGGCTTCCGGTAGAATCACTGCCAGCGTATCCTTGAAGGAAGGTGATAACGTGATAAAAATCAATGTGAAGAACAATGGTGGCTCCGATAGTGATCAGGTGAAAGTTATCTATAAGAAGCCTACTCCTAAGCCTGTGGTTAATATTACGCAACCTGCTAATGGTGCTGTTGTCAGCAATCCTAAGGTCACGCTCAAAGCAACAGTTAAGAATGTAAGTTCTAAGTCAGGAATCAAGGTGAATGTTAATGGGAGAAATACCACGTCATTCAATTATGCAGGAGGAGTCGTTACCGCATCTGTTACTTTAGCGGAAGGTTCGAACTCTATTAAGGTAACAGGAACCAACTCCGCAGGGTCTGATAGCGATTTGGTGAAGGTGACTTTGAAAATTAATCGACCCAAACCGGTCGTGAAGTTCATTAATCCTCCGTCTCCTGGACAATCGACCAATAAGCCGACTTATTCTGTTAAAGCGAATATCTTGCATGTAACGCAAAAGAAAAATGTAATCTTCAAAGTGAACGGCAAAAGGGTGACCGCATTCAACTTTAATCCTTCTACTGGGATGATGATGGCTAATATTAACCTGAAGAATGGTAAAAACAACTTGAGCTTGACAGGTAAGAATGAATCGGGCTCCGCTTCGGCTTCCACAAATATTGTTAAGAAAGCCATTGAAATCGAAGGGGGAGGGTTATTGAATAAGCCCACAGTTGAGATTACTTCCTTGTCCACACCGACGACCAATGTTTACAATCCGGGTGTAGGGATAAGCACTTTGAAGGCGACGTTGAAAAACGTAACGAGCAAAGATCAAATCACCATTCGATTGAACGGAAAGGAGTATGAAGAAGACTTCACATTCAATCGTTCTACCGGAAAACTACAAGCGACCATAAAGGTCCAACCGGGGAAAACAGTGGTTGAAGTAGAGGCGAAAACTTCCAAAGGGTCCGCTAAGGACAGTGACGAAGTGACTTTCTAATACTCGTGATAAAGCACATACTTAATTCCCGAAAGGGAAGTTGGCGGCCAAGGAGATTCTCCTTGGCCGCTATTTTTTATTTTTGCAAAATGGATAACGGTCAGTTTAGTTTTAAATGCCGATTGACCCTAGGGCGACTAGGCTATTTTTTCACCTCATTTACCAAGCGGTTGGTGAGATTGGGTCGTCATTTGGTTTCCCCCTTCCGGGGAATGGGGCATTTGCCTTATGATTATCCTAAAGGGATATATCGATATGGATTGTGGTTGATGGAAATTCCTTTTTTTCTCCTAGATTTAATCGGTATCGGAGAAATATACGGAACGCTGGCCGACTGGATTAAATTCGGTTCCAGACCGCTTACTCCACAGGAAATCGAATTGGGCAAATCCGTCTATGGAGAAACGGTTCGCTTCGATTTAATTACCATTGACGAACGAGCCTATATCGGCCCTAAAAGGATGTTAATCGCATACGTAAGTTTCCACACCATCAATTCTTGGGGCGGATTTTCTAGAGGATTATTGCTTCACGAATTCGTACACAATTGGCAATACGAACGTTATGGTTCCGTCTATATTTTCCGGGCCTTATTAGCCCAGCATTCCAGAATGAAATACGATTATGGAGGTTTGCCAATGCTAAAAAAAGCCAAGGAAGAAAAATGGCCGTTTGACCGCTTCAATTACGAACAACAAGGTGATATTGTTCAAGATTATTACCTAGTAGGAAAAAACATATCTCCTTGCTGGGGAACCGCCACCATGAAAGACATTCGATATTACGAATATTTCATCCACCAACTCGATGCATGACGTGGAAAGGAACTCAACCGGACATATCCTACCCATCATCGTCATTGCTCAATTTTGCTGTACTTCCCTCTGGTTCGCCGGAAATGCGGTTATGGATGAATTGGTGCTTTCCTTCGGACTTTCTTCCGATGTTCTCCAACACTTGACCTCCGCCGTTCAATTCGGGTTCATTATAGGAACCCTGATATTCGCGATATTAACCCTAGCGGATAGATTCTCACCTTCACTAATATTTTTTATTTGTGCCATCGGCGGAAGTCTGGCCAACCTGTTGCCACTACTCGGAGAGGGGAGCTTACCATTGCTCCTATGCTCAAGAGGGTTGACCGGTTTCGCTTTGGCGGGGATTTACCCGGTAGGTATGAAAATAGCAGCGGATTATTACGACAAGGGACTGGGAAGATCCTTAGGTTATTTAGTGGGAGCATTGGTTTTGGGCACGGCCTTTCCCCACCTCATCAAACATCTTTCCATTGATTTGGAAGGCGGCATCGTACTGATGGCGACCTCCGCCATCGCCTTACTTGGAGGAGCGTCGATTTGGTTGTTCGTGCCGGATGGTCCCTTCCGGAAAAAAGGCAGTCCGTTCAATCCCTCTGCCTTGGTTTATGTATTCAGCAGAAAACGTTTCCGCTCCGCGGCTTTCGGGTATTTCGGGCACATGTGGGAGTTATATACATTTTGGGCATTCGTTCCCGTATTACTCGCCACACATTCCAACGATATAGATAATATTTCCCTTTGGACTTTCACCATTATCGGGATTGGTGCTCCGGCTTGTGTTTTGGGAGGTTATCTTTCCGGTCGTTGGGGAGCGGGCAAGGTCGCCCGATTGGCATTGGTCGCTTCACTAGGGTGCTGTATTCTGGCTCCTTTCTCCTTGTATTGGCATCCGGTCGTGTCCATGCTTTTCTTTTGTTTTTGGGGAATGGTCGTTATTGCCGATTCGCCCTTGTTCTCTACGCTTGTCGCTAAAAATGCAGACGCCGATTACAAGGGGACTGCCTTGACGATAGTCACTTGTATCGGCTTTGGCATCACGATTGTCAGCATCCAATTACTAGGATATTTGAATACTCATTTCAATAGCCCATACATCTGGATATTTCTAGGCATCGGCCCATTAATCGGGATTTTATGTTGTAGAAAAATGGATTAGTTTTTTTGTATAAATAACGGTTCGACTATACTCAATTTTTCTTGATACCATTTAATACACTGTAAACAAAGTAAGTTAAAGAATTGGGAACAAGATTTTGTCATGAATCAATGAGCACCCGGAGTCTGATAGCCGTAGCTATCATGGCGAGGATGCGAAGCGGAGTCAGGGCAAAAGA
>JAHDCE010000152.1 GCA_020630045.1 Saprospiraceae bacterium
GTCTAAAATAAAAATTACGATTTTCAAATCGACAACTTATTTTTTGTCTGTTACTCATAGTAACGAACACACAAAAACAAAGGCGGTTTTAAATTAACTTTTCATACGGTTTTACTTTATGTTAAAGCATATTTTATGTTTTTACGTAGTTTACAAGGTACTTAGGATTACATGAAAGAATACAACAACGAATTGATATACGGAAAACATCCGGTTATGGATGCCATCCGTGCAGGCACATCATTTGAAAAAGTAATTATTCAAAGTGGCGCCAGATTGGATTTTGACCAAGAAATCCGAAGATTGTGCAAGGATCATGATATTCCTTTTCAATATGCTCCTAAGGAGAAACTCAATAAAATGGTCAAGGGGAATCACCAAGGATTAATCGGCCGCATTTCTTTATTAGTGTATCATTCCTTAGAAACGTTGCTTGGTGAGGTGTTAAAAAAAACGGATACCCCGCTATTTATCGTTTTGGACGGAGTGACTGATGTCAGAAACTTTGGAGCGATCGCACGAAGTGCCGAAGTATTCGGTGCCCACGGAATCATTATCGGTAAAAAGAATTCGGCCCGGGTAAATGCCGAGGCGATGAAAACCTCAGCAGGGGCATTAAGTCGAATTCCGGTTTGCCGGGAAAATAGTATCGGAACTTCCATTTATACATTAAAAGACGCCGGGATACAAATCGCCGCGGCTGACTTGAAAGCGGAACAATCCATATCGGATGTCGATTTTAAAGTGCCGCTTGCAGTCATCGTCGGAGATGAAGCAAAGGGAGTGAGTCTCAGTCGCCTCAACAAATCGGACATTAGGTTTAAAATTCCACAATTGGGCGAAACGGACTCCTTGAATGTTTCTGTAGCGACCGGTGTCGTATTGTATGAAATTACAAGGCAACGACAGGGATAATCCCATATATACAATTATTCCACGTCTTCCTCCTCATTAATGGTCGGAATGGGATTTTTTAAACGATCCCACTTATAGTAATGGATACCTGCTCCATACACCCACCCTTTGTGTCCTTTTCTGGTTTGAATGAATACCCAAGGCTCAAAAGTGATTTCGTTTGCGGAAATTTTGATTTTTTCTTTAAAATCCGTTCGCTTTTCCATGAACATGACTTCTTCATGAAGTGCCAATGTGGTCAATACAACAGAATCCCGCGAAGGGCCTCGTCGTACTTTCAACCCATCCAAAGTAACATACAAAGGAGTGTAAGAGCGTCTGGTCATCCTGCCTGAATTTCCACGGGAAACGACATCTACGTCACCTGTGCCTTGTCCTGCCCGTACTTCCGGAGCGGGTTCGAGTTCCGGTAAGTTGTATCCCGGTGAGGATGGGGTCTCAGCGGCAGCAGGTGACTCATATCCATCATTGGAAGTAGTACCGCCCGGTGTTACATTCGTCGGGCCGCTACTACATTTTGAAATCGCCCAAGCAAAAAAGCAAAATAAAAGAACCGCAACGACCAATACCTCTACCCTCAAATAGTCTCCGAATAAGGAGGCGAATTTGTTCTTTTTTCTTCTAGTGGTTTTCTTTTTCTGTGCCATTTTTTTCTACATGTTTACAAACTCAGTCGAGTGTCGTTCTTTTCCCTGCCACAACTCGGCCTTGTTCGGTAATTTAAAAACAACTAACTTGTATTTGAATCACCGAATTATAGACAGAAAATTGCAAATCACTTAATCTCGAGTATAAAAATACCAAAAAACAGATTTGTATTAAAACCCAATTTTTAGATGTCTGATTTATTCTACAAAATCGCCCTGACTAAAATTCCGGGCGTCGGCGCTGTTTTGACGAAACAACTCGTCGCTTGGTGCGGAGGTATACAAGAAGTTTTTACCGCATCCAAGAAAGATTTGCTTAAAATTCCGGGAATCGGAAAAAAAACACTGGAGGGAATCCTTGCCAAATCATCATTGGATGAAGCTGAAAAAGAAATGCTCTTCCTTGAAAAAAACAAGGATGTCCAAACACTTTTTTATCTAGATAAAAACTACCCGGCCCGCCTTCGACACTTTAACGACAGTCCAGTCATGCTGTATTATAGAGGCAATACGAATTTAGACGTCCATAGGACTGTGGCCATCGTAGGAACTCGAAAACCGTCCGAGCATGGAAAAATCGCATGCGAAGACTTGGTAAAAGGGTTGAAGAAGTACAATCCCCTTGTTATTTCAGGCTTGGCCTACGGTATTGACATCACCGCTCATAGGAAATGCTTGGAAGAGGGTATTCCGACAGTAGGAGCCCTTGGACATGGATTGGACATGATATATCCGGCCAGCCATCGAAAAACGGCTCATGAGATGGTGAAGAATGGAGGATTGATTTCTGAATTCACTTCTGCCGAAGGACCGGACGGGCCCCATTTCCCGATGAGGAATCGAATCATTGCAGCATTGAGCGATGCGGTAATTGTCGTAGAATCGGGCAAAAAAGGCGGCTCGGTCATTACCGCGGAGATTGCGAACTCCTATAACAAGGATGTGTTCGCGATTCCTGGAAGGTTAAAAGATAAAATGTCGGAGGGTACCAATCACCTCATCAAAATCAACAAGGCCCATTTGCTGACTTCAGCTGATGACATCGGTTATATCATGGGGTGGGAAAAAAAGACTTCCGGCTCCGGACAGATGCCATTGTTCGTAGAGTTAACGCCCGAAGAAAAAAATATCACGAATTTACTTACCGGTAAAGACGGGGAAGCCATCGACGCCATAAGCTATAGCACCGGAATGGCACAAAGCGAATTGGCATCCTTGTTATTAAATATGGAATTCAAGGGAATCGTCAAATCCCTTCCGGGAAAACGTTATATTTTAACCTAAAGTAGAAAAATGTTTGATTAAGAAACCGTTTCTTCTTGCTTTAAAAATTCCATCGCTTTTTCAACCATGTTTTTAGAACCGATAAACAGGGGAGTTCGCTCGTGTAACTCCGACGGTTTTAAATCCAGTATATCGCGATGCCCATCCGTAGCGAGACCACCGGCTTCTTTAATCAAATAAGCCATTGGATTGCACTCATACAAAAGACGCAATTTCCCCTTGGGGTTTTTCTTCGTTGCCGGATAGATATAAATACCGCCTTTGATCAAGTTGCGGTGGAAATCCGCTACCATCGAACCGATATAACGACCGCTATACGGACGATTGGTCGCCGAATCACTTTCTTTGCAATAATCTACATACTGACGGACACCTTCGGAAAATGCACGATAATTACCTTCGTTGATGGAATAAATTTTTCCGTTGTCCGGAATTTTTATATCCGGATGGGACAAGTAAAATACTCCGACAGATGGATCGAACGTAAAACCGTTTACTCCTTGACCGGTAGAGAATACCAACATCGTGGAAGAACCATAAATGACATAACCGGCAGCTACTTGTTCTGAACCCGGCTGTAAGAAGTCATCAATATTGGCGAATTCTCCTATTGGACTTAGCCTTCGGTATATAGAAAAAATCGTACCTATCGAAACATTCACGTCAATATTGGAAGATCCGTCTAATGGATCAGTCAGTAGGATGTAATTTCCCGTTTTGCATCCACCGTCGAAAGCGATGAAATCATCTTCTTCCTCAGAAGCCATTCCACATACCTCGAATCTTCTTCTGATCGCTTCTTTGAAAATATGATTGGCATATACGTCCAGCTTTTTTTGATCTTCTCCTTGGACATTAGTTGTTCCGACATCTCCCATGATTTCATCGACCAAGCCGGCTTTGTTGATTTCGCTATTCACGATTTTCGCCGCAAGGCGGATACTGGACAATAACCGGCTCAGTTCCCCTTTTGCATAAGGGAATGATTGTTGGTTTTGAACGATATACTCTCCTAGTGTGGTAATCCTTGGCATAATATTCCTGTTTTTTTTCCGCTTGTGCGGAATAATTCCGTAGATTTTGGGAGCGTAAAAATACAAATAGAAAATGGAATCCCGATTGTTTTTTGGAGTATTCGGACTTCCTACTCATCTTTGTAGTAGGAATAATTGTTAAGTTCAGGCAAGGATTCCGCAACCTACCCGACAAGTAGTATCACAAAAGCCGGATTTTTGTTAATTTGGAATCGTTTGTACGTTCGACGATGTACCGGACGTTCACTACAACCGAATGCCTATGTCCTTAACCAATAGAATCATCGGTAGTTACTTGAAGACCCGTATGCTACGCATCAACCGGTTCCGCTTGAACCCGGAGGAGGTACAACGGTTCTGGTTCGACAAACTCATTCGAGTTTGTCGCGATACCGAATTTGGTCGTCGACATGGCTTTAAATCCATTCGTACATGGGAGCAATTTTCCCGGCGGGTACCCGTAAACGATTATGATTCTTTGAAAGGGGATATCGGGCGAATGATGATGGGCGAAAAAAATGTCCTATGGCCCGGAAAAGTAGAATGGTATTCCAAATCATCCGGAACTACAAGCGACAAGAGCAAGTTCATCCCTGTTACAGGGGAGAATTTGAAAAAGTGCCATATCCGAGGCCCTAGGGATGTATTGTCTTTATATTACCACAACCGCCCGGATGCCAAAATTTTCGATGGGCGAGGCGTGGTCATGGGAGGTGCTTGGGAAAGTTTCGCCCCTTATCCCAAATCGAAGATAGGCGACGTCTCTGCACTGATGTTGCACAATATGCCCCCTATCGCAAAATACTTCCATACACCGGACGTAGCCACCGCCATCATGCCTGAATGGGAGCCCAAAATTGAAAGGATGGCCGAAATTGTATCCAAGGCCAATGTTACGAATATCGGAGGTGTACCGACTTGGACCATTGTATTGTTCCGACGGATTTTGGAAATTACCGGCAAGGAAAGCATTATGGATGTTTGGCCCAATTTGGAGGTCTATATTCATGGAGGCGTCAGTTTCGCCCCTTACCGGGAACAATTTCGCGAATTCCTTCCTGACGAGAAGGTCGCCTTCATGGAAATATATAATGCTTCCGAAGGCTTTTTTGCCATCCAGTCGGATTTGGAAACCGATGATATGTTGTTATTATTGGACAATGGGATATATTATGAATTTTTACCACCGGAAGAATGGCACAAGGAATTTCCTGAAGCCATCCCGTTGGAGGATGTCGAAATCGGCAAAAATTACGCGATTGTAGTCACGACCAATTCCGGTTTGTGGAGATATGTTCCGGGAGATACGGTCAAGTTTACATCCAAGTATCCATTCAAAATAAAAATCACGGGAAGAACCAAGCACTTCATCAATGCTTTTGGAGAAGAAGTAGTGGTGGAAAATTCAGACAAAGCCCTATCCATGACCTGCCAGGAAATGGGAGCATCGGTTAAGGAATATACAGTGGCTCCTATTTATATAGAAGGGGAATCGAAAGGGGGGCATGAGTGGCTCATTGAGTTTGAACGTCCTCCGGCGGATATGGAGCATTTTGCAAATCGATTGGATTTGAATCTTCAAAGCATCAATTCGGATTATGAAGCCAAACGATACAAAAGTATGGCCTTGAATCGTTTGGTAGCTAGAGCGGTTCCTAGAGGAAGCTTTTACCGTTGGATGAAATCCAAAGGGAAATATGGCGGACAAAACAAAGTGCCTCGGTTGGCGAACCACCGAAAATATTTGGACGAAATCCTCGCATTCGTCGAATGACAAACCATTTTCATGAGAAACGAATTAATTTATTGCTGTTGTGCTGTCTTGTTCATATGCATAAGTGCATGTCAGTCTATCCGTAAACCAACAATCAACCAGGAAATGATCACAAAAATCGAGTATGTGTTTTCTGATAGCTCCGTGCCTCCCCGCTTTCACCGAAGTTATAGGATTGACTTGGACCCGAATGAGGTGCAAATCGTTATTGACTCCTATGGTACAGTATTAGTGGATACAATCATGCCGGTAGAGAAAGGGGCGTTCAAAGCCATTCTGGAAAAAGCCTCCGCTTTGGAAGCTTCCGGGGAGAAAATCACCAAGGGGAATCCGACCGGAACATCTTCCCAAACCATTATTTTAAAAGAAGAAGAAAAGGAAGCCTACTCGTTGTATTGGGACAGCTTGCAGGATGTTTCTCAAGGCACAGAAGATTTTGTAAAAGCAATAAAGGCAACCATCCCTAACTTTACTGAACTTTTACAAACGTCACTGAAATAGTGTTTATCATTTGTGAAGCAAGCTTACCATATGTTGCATTTGGTAGCTGGATTTCCCATTATTATGGAATATTTAGAAAGGGAGAAGGGGTAAAAGGCCATTTTGAACAAAGTTCTTCACAATAAGTAGCCAAAAAACCATCGGGCATTGCGAAAGTCATGTCCATACCCCTATTTTTGCGCACTAACATCAATACCATTATTAATGGGCACATTACTTTTATACGCATTTATATCCATTGTATTTTCATTTCTATGTTCCATCTGGGAAGCGGTGATATTGAGTATTCCGGCTTCTCATGTACAAATGGAGTACAATTCCGGTTCGTGGGTCGGAAAAAAATTGAAGTCTTTCAAAGAAAATATCGATAGGCCACTGGCTGCGATACTTACGCTAAATACCTTAGCCCACACTGTTGGTGCTATGGGAGTCGGTGGTGCCGCTGCGAAATATTATGCAGATAGTGAACCGTTATTCGAATTGGCCGGTACGGAGATTTCTATGGAAGCCGTCATCGCTGCTTTGATGACATTGGCGATATTAATCCTTTCGGAAATTATCCCCAAAACCCTAGGAGCGAATTTTTGGAAAACATTGACCCGCTTTACCGTGGTAAGTATCAATGCCATCATTTTGCTTCTTTATCCTTTGGTTTGGGTCAGTCAGTTGATTACCAAAATGCTGAAAAAGGACAAGAGTAAGAGTGTTTTGAGCCGAACTGATTTTTCAGTAATGGCAGAAATCGGCGTGAAAGAAGGTTCGTTGAAACAGAATGAATACAATGTCATCGACAATATCCTCCGGTTTGATTCCATCAAAGGGGAAGATATCATGACACCACGTACTGTAGTCGTGGCCGTTCCCGAGTCACAAACCGTACAGGAGTTTTACAACAATAACAAAGACCTTCGTTTTTCCAGAATTCCCGTTTACAAAGGGGACGATAAAGACGATATCATCGGTTATTTCCTAAAAGATGACATGTTGCTCAAGTTAGCGCAAGACCAGCCAGATTGTACAGTTGGCAAAATTGTCCGCAAAATTCAAGTTGTCAAAGACGAAGCTTCTATCGGAAAGCTTTTCAATACCATGATGAATGAGCGGGAACATATCGCACTGCTCGTCGATGAATATGGTGGAATGTCCGGCATCGTGACGATGGAAGACATCATGGAAACCCTCCTAGGATTGGAAATCGTCGATGAGTCCGACAAAACAGCGGATATGCAAAAGCTAGCTCGACAAAAGTGGGAAGAGCGCGCTAAGCGACAAGGCATAACCACTCCTGACAAATAAGGGTTGTTTATTTGATATAATCATCATCGAATTCGCCTTCTTCTCTGTCTCGACCCATTTGGTTGTCGGCTTCGAGTTTATCGAATAATTCCCGAAGCCGATACATTTCGTCTAGTGTATCATCCATATAAAAAGAGAGGATAGGTACTTTTCGAAGCTGTTTGCCGACACGGTGGGTCAATGCTTGTTGAAGTCGCTTCGTATTCGCTTCGATTTCGAGAATGGGTTCTTGCTTGTTCTCAGTGTTGTAAACACTCAAATACACCTTCGCAAGGCTCAAGTCTGGTGAAATCATGACATTGGTGATGGTAACCATCGCTTGTCCATAAATATATTGTCCTTCTTGTTGAAAGACCATGCTTAGATTCCTTCTGACCATTTCCGCTACTTGGAGCTGGCGCTTGGATGCTGATTTTGCCATTAGATATTTTTCTTTGAAAAAGAACTTGTTTGAATAAGGTCGGTACCGTGAAAAAAGTTCAAGCGAAAGACAAGAGTTTCCGTATCCTTGCAAACTGGTTCATCTTTTAATCCTTATCCATTATGAAAGCGGACAAAAATATTGCCGATTATATTATTTACAAAGATAATCAAGTTATCGCCTTTAATAAGCCGGCGGGTATTGCAGTGCAATCTGCAAAAAAGGATGAAAAGTCCTTACATCAATTGGCCGAAATTTATTGCAAACATCCATTAGGAGTCGTCCACCGGCTCGATCAGCCTTCCAGTGGGATCGTGTTGTTCGCCAAAACGAAGAAAGCTTTGGTGTCATTGAATCAGCAATTACAAGAAAGAAAAGTATCTAAAACATACAAAGCCATCATCGGCGGAGAAATGTCTTCTCCTTCCGGAGAATTGATCCATTATATCAAACGGAATGGAAAGATGCGTCGGGCCGAAGTTTCCGATGTAGAGAAAGAAGGATTTAAAAAGGCGGTTTTACAATATGAAATAACCGGCAAA
>JAHDCE010000153.1 GCA_020630045.1 Saprospiraceae bacterium
GCATTCGCCTCCTAGCGGAGACGTTGGAAGGTACTAAATAGCGAATAGTCATTTTAAATTATTTTGCTCTGGCAAACTCGATACATGAAAGAAATAACAACACTAGGAGCCCTCAAATCTTCAGGATACACCCCTTCGACCATCAAGGAGGAAATGCGGAAAAACCTGATTCAAAAACTCAAGAAAGGAGAAAAGGTATTCGAAGGAATTTTAGGATTCGACGATACCGTTATTCCCGATTTGGAACGAGCCATCCTTTCCCGACACAATATCTTGCTACTAGGACTTCGCGGACAAGCCAAAACTCGATTGGCTCGACTAATGGTAGCACTACTCGATGAATATGTACCCGTGGTCGCCGGCAGTGAACTCAATGACGATCCGATGAATCCTATTTCAAAATTCGCTAGGGATTTGGTCGCTGAAAAAGGCGATGACACACCGGTCGCTTGGCTTCATCGCGATGACAGATATGTAGAAAAATTGGCCACGCCGGATGTAAGTATCGCCGACTTGGTCGGTGATGTGGATCCCATCAAAGCGGCTACCCTAAAGCTCCCTTATTCCGATGAACGTACGATTCATTTCGGGTTGATTCCTAGGTCGCACCGCTCCTTGTTCGTTATCAACGAGCTACCGGATTTACAAGCGCGGATACAGGTGTCATTATTCAATATCTTACAGGAAGGAGACATGCAAATCCGAGGCTTCAAATTGAGACTGCCCTTGGATATACAATTCGTTTTTACTGCCAACCCGGAAGATTACACCAATCGGGGAAGTATCATCACGCCGCTTAAGGACAGGATTGAAAGTCAAATATTGACGCACTACCCTACCGCCTTGGAAATCGGCAAGGCGATCACGGCTCAAGAAGCGAAGTTGACGACGGAACAAAAGGAATCCATCCAAGTTCCCGAAATATTGGCCAATATATTGGAACGGATGGCTTTCGAAGCCCGGGACAGTGATTATATCGATGAGCGAAGCGGTGTTTCCGCACGTCTTACCATATCCGGCTATGAAAACTTGGTGAGTTCCGCCGAAAGGCGATCCATCATCAATGGAGAAAAAAAGACGACTGCTCGAATCATGGATTTTTGGGGTGTCGTGCCATCCATTACCGGTAAGGTGGAATTGGTATACGAGGGAGAACAAGAAGGCCCTTACTTCGTTGCTCTTCAACTTTTAGGCGCGGCGATACAGAAAGAATTCGAAGCTTATTTTCCGGTTCCGGAAGACATTTCAAGAGAGGGTGTCCGCGATCCCTATCACCGTATCCGCGCTTGGTTCTCTGATGGCAATCACCTAGAAGTATTGAATGATGATGCCGACAAGGATTTGCGTAAAGCGTTCGCAAAAGTCCCCGGACTCAAGGAGCTTGCCCAAGAAGGTAAAAAAGCGTTTCCGGAAGGAACGAGTTTGGATTCGATCATGGAACTCATCATTTTCGGTTTATCCGAATATGAAGTATTGAACAAGGAGGTGGTGAACCGCAAATTTTCGTTCAAGGACTTGTTGGCGGATATGTTGGGGGGGATGTAGGGTTGAATGTCTTATCCGTCTTAGAGCCTGTTAAAAATTAGTTTTTTTCTTTAATATGAAATGGAATTTTGCCAAGGATGAGCCGCTTTTTTTGAGGAATAGCCATAGCTATTGTGATAAAAAACGGCGAAATAATTGGCAAAATGGCGTTCATATTATGAATTATACTAAATTTCAACAGGCTCTTAATTGAACAGAGTCATGAAAAAATAGCTTCGCCATAATTCTTCCACTTCATTTCATTTCGAGTATAAAAAACATCATTAAGAGACCAAATTATAAGACCAATTCCCAAATGCGATGTTACGAAGAAAACAGTTTGCGACAATCATTGATTTTTCAATATTAATCATTTTAGTTTCTCCTGTATTAATCATCAATTACTACTTCTTTGGTTCGTATGAAAAAATCCAAACATACAGCATGGAAACGATTGTATTGTTGAAATACATTTTTCTATTTTATTCATCAGCCCTCTTCGTTGGCTATCTTTTTAAAGATTCTATAAATGGTCAAAGTCCTGGCAAAAAAATCATGTATTTAAAAGTTATTAGCAACACAAGCAACAAATCGAAATCATTTCAAAATTTCATGAGAAATTTAATCGGTTTAATTGTTTGTGGTGATATAGTATTCGCTTTCACCTCTCTAAGGAGGATTGGTGATATAGTTTCTGGAACCAAAATAGTAAATACTAGAAAAGATGAAAATACTTTGCCTAAAACACAAAACTAAAAAATCATGAAAAAGGAACGGACTGTTTCCTAAACTGTGTCAATCAAATCATTGCCGACAAAGTTTAGGAAACAGTCCCAACTACCCCTTTTTACAGCGCTTCATTTCCTAGTGAGTTCAAGATGATTTAATCATAGACGTTTCACTCTTTTAACACCATTTCAAATTTCGCAGGACCTTGCACGAAGTTCATCTTATTTTTACTTGGAACAAAAACGATTTTCAAACCGATTTCCTTATTCGAATACGTATGACCACCTTCGGAAACCAGCGTAAATGACGGCTGTCCCTCTCCTTGGCCGATTAAGGTATCTCCATCCCTGCTAATCGTCAAATCTATCGGCAAAGCATCTGAAGTATAAGTCCCCAAGTATACATCCAAATCTTCACCTGAAACAACAGTATTTGACTCTATAGCCATTTCGTCTTTTTTGGGCTCAACTGATTTCTTTACCATATCAAAACCATGCCCTCTTTGTTCAAAACGCATTGTATTCTCCTCAGGAGAAAATACAATATTTACATCAATCTCCATGATGATAAACTTGTGATTTCCCTTGGCGGTCAGGGCACCGGCAGATTGTCCGGTAGCCTGAACAAATAGGGTATTGCCTTCCTTGGTAAAGGTCAAATCCATAGGTAATTCATCTGTTTCGTATGTTCCTAAATATTGATCTAATTCTTCACTTGTCAACTCCACCGATTCAAAAGAAGGTAAGTCGTAAGATTGACCCAATACTTCACCAACGAGCGCTTCTTCTATAATTCTCACACCCAAATTGGTAGCATTACAACTATAAGCAATACTTATATCGTACTTTTCAAAGTAAAATAAATTAGATGCAAATGCATCAATGTTGCCTCCATGTCCAACGCTAATTTCATTCTCAAATTTAGTCATGTGCAAGGCAAAACCATAGTCACTATCTTTTGTCGGCATCATTAGCTCTAGACTTTCTGGAGAAACCAATTTTCCATTCATAAGACGATTCATAAATTGACATAAATCCGAAGGCGTAGAGACGATGCCTCCGGCACCAAGCGGCACAGACATATGATCAGGAGCCCTTTCTGCCCACTCCGATTTCATAGTATATGATTTGGCTTCATTCCTACTCGTATTGATCACTTGACCATAATTCGTATTGGATAATGACAATGGCTTTACGATATATTGATTTAGCAAATCCGTATATGATTCATCAAAAACTGTCTCCAAAATAAATGTCAATAAAACGTAGTTAGAATTGCTATAAGAAAATTCGGTGTCCGGTTCAAAATCTATCCCCTTGACAATAATAGTGTCCAACAATGCCGCTGGTGTTATTGGCTCGGTACGCCAATTAAAATAACTCCTATCCGTGAAGTTAGCAATGCCACTACGATGGTTAAGTAAATCACGCACGGTAATTTTACGAGCATTTTGAAGCCCTGGAAAATACGATTCTATTGTGTCATTTAAGTTAAGTTTTCCAAGCTCCACAGCCTTCATGATTAAGGTAGAAGTAAAGGTTTTGGAAATCGACCCTATTCTAAATTTCGTATCTGTATTATTAATGATTTTCGTTTCGACATCAGCATAACCGATGGCTCGGTCATAAATGACCTTGTCTCCTTGAGCAATCGCCACACTACCAAAAAACTGTTCGTTTTCGTCAAGTATAGTAAATAGGCTATCCAATTTGGTGAAGTCATGATTTTGACCAAAAATGGAAGCAGTTGTCAATAAGAGTGTCAATGCAATGAATAAAGATTTCATAATTATAGATTTTACTTTGTTTACAAATCAAAAACAATTCAAAACTATAGGGATAAAACCTCAAATTGCGACTTATGTGATGTGTCTCCGGGAAGGTGTGAACAACAATAAAAAAATTGTGACGAAGGGAGTTCGTCACAAAAAACAGCATGTATCGTCTGAGTTCCCTAAATTGGGGTATGGTTAATTTTTTAAAGAAAAGGTGGGTTTACCATAGCTTGATTTGGATATCAATATATGCCGTATTCGTATTATTAGGCTATCTGACAATAGGTGAAGATGAAAGTATTATGGATCTTTTTAAACTCTCGTTGTTGTTTAACATTCCCATTATGCCCGTGACCTATTTGGCATTTTGGGCGAAAGAAACCTTTTTCGATACAAGAAGGTACCTTCTTTATTTTGTTTCATCTTTTACAATAGTCGTGATCGGTGTTTTCATATTTGAATTCATAGAACCCTTCCTAGGCGAAGGCAATACGCTACGGGCTCAAATCATTGCGAATTTCATTTTTTTTCAACTGTTCGCACTCGGGTTGCAATATTTTAAAAGAGGTATTATCAACCAATATCAACTGCAAGAATTAAAAGCCAAAACAACAATGACCGAGCTCAATGCATTGAAGGCTCAGCTTAATCCACATTTTCTATTTAATACGCTTAATAATATTTATGGTGTTAATCAAATAGATTCGGAAAAAGGGTCTGAAATGATCATGGAGTTGTCAGACGTAATGCGATATCATTTAGAATTTTCAAAAGAAGGAAAAGTAAAATTAAAAGATGAAATACAGTTGCTTCATTCTTATATCAAATTAGAAAAACTAAGACTTACGAATTCGTGTGATGTAAAGGTCAACTTAGAAGATATTGATGAAGACTTGATGATCTCTCCTTTACTATTTTTACCCTTTGTAGAAAATGCCTTTAAACATGGCACACATCCCAATCAAAAATGCTTTGTAGATATTGAAATTAAAACAATAGAAGAGCATTTATATTTCAAAACGAAAAATAGTATCATCAACAATCGTAAAGTCGTAAAAACCAATATTGGCCTTCACAATACCAAGAGAAGACTGGAGCTTTTATTTCCTCAAAATCATACACTCAACATTACTAATAACGGGCAAGAATTTCTCGTAGAAATACAATTAACCTTATGACAAAGATAAAACTACTAATAGTAGATGATGAACCGTTAGCACATAAGGTACTTGAAGGATACTGCGACAAAATCGACTATGTCGAGGTTGTCGGAAATTGCTATGATGGAATTTCAACACTTAATTTCTTAAACGAAAACAAAGTTGACGCCATACTACTTGATATACAGATGCCTGATATTACGGGTTTGGAGTTGTTGGATTCATTAAAAAACAATGCCCCTAAAGTCATTTTTACCACTGCTTATTCTGAATATGCTTTGCAAGGTTTTGATTACGACCAAGTCGTCGATTACCTACATAAACCGGTTAGGATAACAAGGTTTATAAAAGCATTGGAGCGGCTAAAAAGAATTTTGCATCTTGAACAGCAATTCAACAATACGAATACCAGTACGAACTCCACCGGTACAATCGTTGAAAACACTTCGAACTTCATCAGTATCAAAGATGGCAAATCAATTTATAGATTAGCTTATGATGACATAAATTATATCCAATCATGGGGAAATTATCTCAAATTTTTCATGAAGGACCAAAGCGTAAAAATCATTAGAAAAACCATCAAGATGATCGAAGCGGAATTATCCCCCAAGCACTTCCTTAGAATTCATAAATCATATATCATTAACATCAACCATGTCGTCGCTGTAGAAGGTAATCAAATCAAATTCGTCAACCATCAATTACCCATTGGAAAGAGCTATGTCGTTAATGTGAAAAAGACGATAATCGGATAGGCTTTTTCAATAATGAGCATGATTATTTAGGGGGTAAAATGATATTCAACGACGCGGGTTGGACGATATAATCCAACATACCCGAATCCTTGAATCCTTCTCCGTCCATATGGATGAAACTGTCATCGGGTATTTTTACACGCAGCCTTTTCGCCTTGTACCTTTCGGAAAATCCAGCCCTTTCTATCCCGTTGTTGAGAGACTTGGGGAATGACATCCAATACTTCCACTTGGGGGCTTTATTGAAAATCATGACCTCTATTTTTCCATCGTCTATGCAAGCGGAGGGGGCCACTGCCATATTGTAACCATATACCGGTGAATTTGCGGCGACTACGATAAGGCATTCCCTCCGGAAAGGTTCGTCGTCATCCAATTGGATTTCCACATTATAAAATGGAAATTGTCTCGCTTCGCGGAATACTAAACGTGCATACTCGGAAAGACCGCGGCTTCTGGTGTGTCCGAAATGATAGGCGATGGCCGCATCGAATCCAAGTCCCGAGAGGTTGATATACGGGGTTCCGTTGAGGGAAATTGTGTCTATCTGCCTAATGTGTCCTTCATTGAGAATCGATATCGCTTTATTGATACGCCGCCCCACTCCGGCGTGCATGGCAAATCCGTTGCCCGAACCGGCAGGTATAATGCCCAATGCCACATCCGTACCGACCAAGTGGCGAATTACTTCATGAAGCGAGCCGTCTCCACCAACCGCAACCACGATATCACATCCATCTTCGACCGCTTGGCGGGAGAGTTCGATGGCATGACCTGCATATTCTGTTTGACAGACATCAAAGGAAAACCTATGGCTATTCAGTCCTTTTTCCAATCGCTTTTCGATGTTTTTCTTTTTAAAAACACCGGAAATCGGATTTACGATAAATCTAATTTTCTTAATCTTGGCCAATGGTGTTTCAATTTTCGATTCGCTGAGGGACATGTACATTTTTCACGACCATTTGTATGGTATTTGGCAATCGTTCTTCTAGGAGAACAATCTTGCCTCTCTTTAGTTCTTGCAGGGCTTGTTCATTGTAATGACGAATGGTGACCAGCTCCAAGTCCTCCTTGGTAACGATTTTAAAATCCCGTTCCAAAGTTTCTATCAAACCGGGTAATCTCGAACGGCGATTGTTGACACAAACCGAAAAGCTGATGGCCGTATTTTTCATCATGTTCACTTTGATTCGCCATTCGGCGAACAAGGAGAACAATCTGCTCAGATGATCCTCGGCGACAAACGAAAAATCACGGGTTGAGATATGCAATAATACTTGGTCTTCTTCTAGGACGACAACCGGTGGATATTCCTGATGTTGCTCTGCTGATATTATCGTTCCGGAACCCGTAGGATCGATAAACGATTTCACATGAAGCGGGATGTTTTTATTCTGGAGCGGTTTGATGGTTTTGGGGTGGATGACCTTCGCTCCGTAATAAGTCATTTCTATCGCTTCGCGATAAGACATTTCATCAATTTTGATATAATTGGTGAACTTCCTAGGGTCGGCGTTCAAGATGCCCGGTACATCTTTCCATACGGCCATATACTCGGCATCCAAACAATAGGAAAAAATAGCCGCCGTATAATCCGACCCTTCCCGCCCGAGCGTCGTGGTGTTTCCGTCCGGCGAACTTCCGGTAAATCCTTGGGTAATTACGGTTTTATGTTCTGATAAGGTCGTTGTTATATTTTTGCGAATCGCGGCTTGTGTTTTTTTCCATTGGATACGCCCTTCCCGATAGGTATCATCAGTCAGGATATTTTCCTTGGCATCCATCCATATACCTGTCCGTCCACTTTCGTGGAAATAGGCGGCTACGATTTTGGTAGAAGCCCATTCTCCCAGTGAAACGACTTGGTCGTACACCATATCAAAATGCTCGGATCGGTATTTGGATATCAGTCCCGGTATGGTCATGAATTTATTTCGAATCACTTCCGTAACGGGGTGTTTTTTTCCTAGGAGTTCATCCGCCAAATGCGTGTGGAATAATGTGATGGAAGTCAAGGTTTCCTCCTTGTCAGGAAGGTCATTGTAATAGGCCGTGAGAACATCCTCCAAAGCATTGGTTACTTTCCCCATTGCGGAAACCACCATTACGATTTCTTTACCGGAAAAGGCATCCACGATTTCCGCAACATTTTTCACAGCTGTCGCATCCTTTACCGATGCACCTCCAAATTTGAATACGATCATTTCTCTATTCCTTAGTTCTATCTTATTCAAAAAGGAGGATGAACCCGGGGTTCATCCTCCTTCGAATTTGGTGCAAAATTAAGGAAGTCTCAAGGAATGATAAAAGAATACATCCAATTTTCTATTTGAAATAGATGTTATCACGAAATTTTTTGTATGAAAGACGAATCGTTATTTTGGGAATCAACGAGGCATTCGCCGCAAAGCATAGCC
>JAHDCE010000154.1:0-6043 GCA_020630045.1 Saprospiraceae bacterium
ATAAAGATAATGTCTCACCTTTAAGTCTTTCAAATATTTCTTTTGGACAAGGAAGCTCTAGTAAAATCAAGGAGATCAACTATTCTCAAATCAATTTAATTACCAATAGGGAATTAAAAAATAAGTTGCTCACCTATCAAGATATTACTATTGCATTCCTAAGGAATCGCGAAATGCGGTATGATCGGTTGACTCAAGATTTGCGAACTTATTATATGAAGAATTTCATCGGGTTCAATTATCAAAATGCATACCCCAATGATTTTAAAAAACTACAAAAAGAAAAAGAATATTTGGCCTTGGTCAAACACCGATATGAATGGAACGAATGGTTTCGGAGTTATTATATCAAGGTACTAAAAGAACAAAAGGAAATCAAAGAAATGATTAGTGATGAAATCAATAAAAAATGTAACTAACTATGAAATCAACAACCATCCGATTCGCCGAGAAAAAAGACCTGCCTGAAATCGTAGAACTTTGCCGCCTTCATGCCTTGTATGAAAAAAGCGATTATGATATTAAGGGCAAGGAAGAAGCCTTGGCCAAATATATTTTTGATGAGTCACCAGCCTTATATTGTATGGTTGCGGAACATGAGGGAAAGCTCATCGGGTATGTTACATATATGAAACAATTCTCCACCTGGGATGCCTGTCATTATATGTATTTGGATTGTTTGTTCATGAGGGAGTCCGCTCGCGGTTTCGGCATTGGTGAACAACTGATGAACCATGTCAAAGCAGCGGCAGCAGAGTCGGATTGTCAACTGATACAATGGCAGACACCGGATTTCAATACTAGGGCAATAAAGTTTTATAAACGAATCGGTGCAATATCGAAATCCAAGGAGCGTTTCTTTTGGGAGGTGTAGAAAATATTTATCCAACAACCTCTTAAAGAACTTGTTTAAAACAAAACCCATTTCCCATGAAACACTCCTTTACTTTATTCCTTTTTTTATCGTTGACCCCTCAATTTATTTACGCCGACATCCATGATTATTACAATCATATTCAAAAGGCGGAACATCTATTAATTCAAGGGAATTACAAGGACGCCATTCCTGAATATCAATCTGCATTTTCGGAAGTCCGACTTCCTTTTTCAAATGACCTTTTCAATGCCTTGGTTTGTGTAAACAAACATTTGGATAACAAAAACATATATTTTGCTGTCAAGTGCGGTTTACAATTAAAACAACTAGGATGTGAGAATCGATTTTTCCAGCAAGAAAAATTAAAGGCAATAGTCCATTCGCCAATCTGGAATACATCGGTAACAAGGAAAAATGTCAGACCGGATTTAGACATCACCTATCGAAACGAAATCATTGCCTTATTCAATAAGGATCAAAAAGACAGGGTACAACGAATCAATGACGAACCTGAAGAAGTCGTATTATCGGATTATGAAATCGCCGAGAGATTCCGTCAATTAATTGAAACGAAAGGTTTTCCGGGAGAAGCCAGAATCGGTGTTTTTGTTAAGAGCGATACGACTTTAGTACTCCCACCCTATCACATTATATTGCTACATCATTTTCAAAAAGGAAACGAAGAATTGACCGGGCATTTAAAAGCGGCAGTCGTCGATGGAAAGATTCCGTCTAGTTTTTTATCCGGTATTTTGGTCTTTTCTTATACCAATAATATCGGTGGATTCCTCATGGATATATTGATTGACAAGATATATATTAAGGACTACACCGAAGAAGAACTTTCGGCCATTAACCGGACTCGGAGTGAATTTCTTTTATTTCCCTATGAACAGGAAGTTGACAAACTATTGGCATATCAATTCGGAGACCATTCAGACCTAATCGACTTTTGTTTTTTCTTCGCCGGCACATTCAAATATTCCGTAAACTTGAATTTTCAGAATAATTTTCCAATGGAAAAATATTTAAAATTAAAAAAGTTGAAACTTTACGAAGTCGAGGAGGAAAAATTAAAAAAGTACTTGTCGGAGTTTTAATTTTCATCAATTTTAAAACGCTATTTCATTTTCCCTTTCAAGTATTTTTTAATTTCTTTTTCAGACCATTTAGCACCTATGATTTTACCGGTCGGATCGATTAAATAAGACATGGGAATCGTGCCCATACCATAGGTTTTGGAAATCCGATTCGGATTTGACCGAAGCGTTAGGACATGGTGTTTCCATATCAAACCGTCTTTTTCTATAGCGGGTTTCCAATTGCTGCTATCCGATTCTATGGCCACATTCACGATATGGAATCCACCGGCATCCACGAATTCTTTGTCATGGAATTCTTGATGAATTCGTACTAGTCCCGGATTAGCTTTCCGACAAGGGCGACACCAGCTTCCCCAAAAATCAAGCAATACATAATCGCCTCTCAAGTCAGATAAACTAAAGGTTGAACCATCGAGCAAAATCTCGGTGAAGTCAGGAGCCATTTCTCCTTCTTGGACACCGTTCACTTTGGGCTTGGGCAAACCGCATGAGTTCAGTAAAATTAACGAAAGGAAAAACAGGATGGTTATCATGGGAAACCAACCCTTACTTTGAGCGGATGATATATTATTTTTCATTTTGATTTTTTGTAAAAAGATACCCCAACAAAATAGAACATTCAATCGTTTTATTTTTGAACTTGTTTAAAGGTAAGTTCATTGTCATGAGAATTGTTTTAATATCCCTCTTATTCATTTCCACTTTCTTCTTGTATCAATGTCGGACACAGGAAGTATCCGCACCTCATATGGAAAGCACACATATTTATTCGAATCATGGTGTAAGGATTGATTTCGCTCACGAATATATCATTCGAACCCATCATCCCCATAAGCGGAATTATTTCGCGCAAGCGAAAGAAATCGTTTTGTTTGATGATTGGGTACCTGAAAAACCGGTAGCGGACGATATCGACCAACCGAGACAAATGTTGGTCAGGCCGATTGATAGTACAATTTTGGACACCGCCTTATCTCAGCCGGATGAATTCATTCCGATACAAGCACTATCAGGTTACCCGGAAGAGAAAATCGAAGAAAAGAGGAAATCGCATACTTCATTGTCCAATAGCTTTTATGATAAATCGGCCTTGTTCATCCTTCCGAAAATTTCGGAACGGGAATTCAACAACAAACTAGAGCAATATCAAAAGCGGAACCCGGATTTTTCTTTGACACGAAAAATGAAACGGATTATCATCGAAACGGGCGCTTTACAATTACCGGCCTTATCTTGGCGTTTACAATTGGGAAAAACCCGTATAGACCATTATATGGTATTCGGCGACAGCCACAATTATTTATTCAGTTCCTCGCCTTACGGCGAAAGGGATGATGGGATTCAAAAAATCATCTCCCGAATGGAGTTTACCAACGAATCGAAATGAGACTGACCTTCCTTTTATTTTTATTTGGTTGGGTTTCGGTATTTTCAGTACAGGCCCAAGGGCATGCCGAACTCAAAAAGGCCGTCGATGATGTCATCCGGTTCGATACTGAAATCCAATTCGACCGAACCCCGGGCATGTTGATCGCCTTGATTGATTATGATTCCAATTATTGCCTGAGTTACGGCTCTTCAAGGATAGATACTTTGTTACCATTGGATCGCCACCATATTTTTGAAATCGGTTCGATGTCAAAAATATTTACGGCGACCGTTTTGGCCAGAATGGTTGACAAGGGCTTGCTCGCTTACGACGACAAGGTAAACGAATGGCTTGGCGAGGAATTCGCCAACCCGAACGCCGGAACATTGACCATCGATCATTTGCTGACCCACTCTTCCGGGCTTCCCCGACTTCCTAGGGATTTCGGATTGCGGCAACAAGATCCGCTGAATCCCTATGCGGATTATACCAAGGAGGATTTACTAGGGTATTATGCGACATTTCCGTTTAAGGAAACACCGGGATTGGCTTACAACTATTCACATACCAACTTCGCCTTGTTGGAGATTATATTGGAAATGGTCGCCAAACGTCCTTTCGAGGAATTGTTGCATGAATATTTGTTGTCTCCCTTAGAAATGACTGAAACCTACTTGGGCATCAATGAAAAATTGACGGCAAAAGCCGCCCAAGGTTATACATTAATCGGAAAACCGATTCCTTTCAAAACTTATGCTTCGTTCGAAGGTTCGATGGGTGTTAAATCTTCTTTGAATGATTTGTTCAAATTGATGCGTGTCTATCTGGGCATGGATCGACCGGAATGGCAAAAATTCCTGAAACCTTTATTGGAAGAAAAGCTCCCTACTTTGGTCAAGGACAATATTAGCGTGGGAAGAGGTTGGCATATGGCACAACCCAATAAAAAATTCTATTCGATTTATATGCATCCCGGGCGTGTAACCGGCCATCAGGTATCCCTACAATTCGTTCCTGAAACCAAAACCGCTTCTATCGTCCTGGCCAATTCGGAAGCTGAATTGGACAATATCGGAATGATGGTATTGGCGCTCGCTAACAACCATTGGCGTTTGAACCGGAAATTTAAAAAGCGGATAGCGGAGCGGAAGTAATGTTTAAGTGCCTTGAAATAAATTAAGGGCGTGGAATAAATAAGTATCCGATTTGATGTTAGGTATTTTACAGCGAATCAAGGCGGATTGGAGGAATATAGCCAACCTACGTAACGAGAATCCAACGAAGAATCGTTGTAAAATACCTTCACGAAAGTCGACAGATAATTATGCCACGCCCCTTAAACACCCGTCAGAGCAATTTGGCTCTGACGGGTGTTTTGAATTAATATTATACTATTGAATTATGGATTACTTTGTTTTCTTGACCAAGCGTTTTACAACTCTATAGTTATCGAACTGGAATACGACTAAATACAATCCATCCGGATATTGGGACATATCGAAGGTCGGGTTATGTGACCCTGCTACTAGGTCAAATTGGTCAGATAATACGCGACGGCCGGATGTATCAAAAATATTCATTTCCATTTGGAGGTCTTCAGACGATTGAATAAAAATATTCGTTGCTCCAAAAGTTGGTGAAGGATGTATTTCACCAATTAAAATGCCAGTCGTTTTCCTAGTGATTTGAATGATATGAGTATATTCATAAGAACCATCAAAATCAACTTGTCTCAATCGATAATAACCGATTGGTAAGGGTTCACGATCGATAAATGTATAATCCAATACTTGAGTAGAATTTCCATTTCCATCTACATATCCGATAGTTTCGAAGGTACGGCCATCCGCCGAACGTTGGACTTCAAAATAATCGTTGTTAATTTCGGAAGCGGTTGCCCATTTTAAAGCATTATATCGGCCTTCTTCCCTTCCGGAAAATTCCAACAATTCTACGGGAAAAAAAATGGCGGCTTTTGTAATTAAAATATCGTAATCACAAACATCTCCGCCGAAACCGTCAGTCACAATGTAATAAGTACCTGAAGTCAGGCTGATTTCAATAGTTTTGGTTGCGGTAGAAGCCGTACTCAAACAAGCGGCACCTCCGCCTGTATCCATCATCACATTACTACCCGTTGTTGAAGGAGAGGCACAATCTAAAACATCAGTAATAAAATATTGTATTCCTGCTCCGCCAAAACAACTTTGGTTCCCGATAAAAATATTGTAGATACCATCTTCACCAGATGGAATCGTAAATTCAAAAAACTGACTGTTCTCCACAGATCCGGCTCCACATGCAGATACAAGGTGGGTCGTACCGACCATTGTATAATTTCCCGGACTCGTTCCGTCTTCAGCACCAAATCCGGCACAATCATTACTTGTCGAATGTGCTCCAGATGCCCCTGAAGTCAAATTCAATCCATCTCCTGCGGTCAATACATATGGGGAAGCACAAGTAGAACCATCGGACGAATTGCTCCCTCCAAGGCTAGTCGCCGTAAGTGTAAAATCATAATTTTCATCATATACACCTTCGGGAGCGGTGACAATAGCAAATACGGTAAATGTACCCGATCCCCCATAAGAAGCCACCGCCTCCAAAGAAACGTTGGTTCCACAAGTCTCCCCTAGTATCAAATCCGGTGTACAATCTGTAACCGTACCTGCATCATTGACGAGGAACTCG